>CAUJKI010000106.1 GCA_963205015.1 Pseudomonadota bacterium | reverse complement strand
AGAAACATCGCGATCCTGCTTCTCGCCCGCTCGCCTTCACTGAGCATGGCGCCGTAATGGCTGCCACAGTGTTGAACAGCCCGCGGGCGGTAAAGATGAGCATTCACGTCGTGCGCGCCTTCGTACAGCTTCGTGGTCTGCTCCCCTCGAGCGCAACGCTTGCGCGCAGACTCGATGAGCTCGAAGGAAAATACAGAGACCACGACACCGCGATTACAGCAATTCTTTCTGCCCTTCGCGAACTCACCCGGCCTCCGCTTCGCAAGTCTCGCGGCATCGGCTTTACCGCAGAACTGGAGTAGCGGGCGCCTCACTTGCCGATGCAGAAGCTGTAGAGCGCGCGTAGCTCTCTGATTGCGCGGAGGCTCATCGTCGAAACGAAGCGCAGATGGGGCACCTATGGGGGCACATCTGCAGAATCGGAGAAAACCAACGGAGGGTTCGCGTGCGCACCGCCACGCTAGCATTGTGGCCCAATGTGGTCCAAATGCTAAGCCGATGGCTATCCTGCACATTCAATAATTTGCCACTCGCATCCGGTTTCACGCGTGCATCCGCGTTTCGCCTTGGCGAGGTATCGCAGAGTTTTCCCGGCAATCCCTGTCTCGTGGCTCGGCATCCGTCGACGTAGCCTTTGGTCCTGCCCGCAATCGACCGAGGCGCAGTTTCGTATGCAGACCGGATATCCCGCGATGACGAATCAATCGCCCGAGGTCGCGTGGCCCGTACAGATTCTGCGACTGCCGCAGGTCTGCAGGATCACCGGCCTCGGTCGCTCGATGATCTACCAGCTTGAGGCGGAGAGCCGATTCCCTGCCCGGGTACGCATCGGTGCCCGCGCCGTTGGCTGGGTTGAATCCGAAGTCCAAAGTTGGCTTGCGAGTCGCATACAGCATCATCGCGCCTGCGGGGCCTCGGCCGCGCGGACAACAGATTTCGTCCGCTGCCAAAGCCGGCCAAGCGGCTCGGCCTCCCAGACCCCGCGAGTCATCGAGAATTAGGACACCCGCGCGCACCGTTCGCCGTGGCGGCCTGCCAAATCGGCTAGCCACGCTCCTATAGCCGTCGCATTTCGGGTAACGTTCACCGGATCAATGGGTTAGGGCCTATGCCCCACCCCCGGGGAAGGACGCGATGGCACAAACAGACAAGAACGGCGGCGACCTCGGTTTCGAGGCGGAGCTGTTCAAGGCCGCCGACAAGCTGCGCGGCAACATGGAGCCCAGCGACTACAAGCACGTCGCCCTGGGGTTGATCTTTCTGAAGTACATCTCGGACGCCTTCGAAGCGCGCCATGCGGCGCTGCTCGCTCAGGATGCCAAGGCCGCCGAGGACAAGGACGAGTACCTCGCCGACAACATCTTCTGGGTGCCGAAGGAGGCGCGCTGGTCGCACCTGCAGGCCAATGCGAAGCAGGCGAGCATCGGCACGAAGATCGATGACGCGATGCGAGCCATCGAGAAGGACAACGAATCGCTCAAGGGCGTACTGCCGAAGGAGTACGCCCGCCCGGCGCTGAACAAGGTGATGCTGGGCGAGTTGATCGACCTGATCTCCGGCATCGCGCTGAACGAAGGCAACGACAAGTCAAGGGACGTGCTCGGCCGGGTCTATGAGTACTTTCTGGGTCAATTCGCCGGTGCCGAGGGCAAGCGCGGCGGCGAGTTCTACACGCCGCGCTCCGTCGTTCGCACACTCGTCGAGATGCTGGAGCCGTTCACCGGTCGTGTGTACGACCCCTGCTGCGGCAGCGGTGGCATGTTTGTGCAGAGCGAGAAGTTCGTCACCGAGCACGGTGGCCGCATTGGCGACATCGCGATCTACGGGCAGGAGAGCAACTACACGACATGGCGCCTGGCGAAGATGAACCTTGCCGTGCGCGGCATCGATTCCGATATCCGCTGGAACAACGACGGCAGCTTTCACAAGGACGAGCTGCGCGACCTCAAGGCGGATTTCATACTCGCCAATCCGCCGTTCAACATCAGCGACTGGGGCGGCGAGCGGCTGCGGGAGGACGTGCGCTGGGCTTTCGGCGTGCCTCCGGTCGGAAATGCGAACTACGCCTGGCTGCAGCACATCGTGCATCACCTCGCGCCGCATGGTTTCGCCGGGGTGGTGCTCGCCAATGGCTCGATGAGTTCCCAGCAGAGCGGTGAAGGCGAAATCCGGAAAGAGATGATCGAGAAGGGCGTCGTGGACTGCATGGTCGCGCTGCCCGGCCAGTTGTTCTATTCGACGCAGATTCCCGCCTGCTTGTGGATTCTTGCCAAGGACCGCAGCAACGGGTTGGTGAGGAAAACCCAGCTGCGGGACCGGCGCGGGGAAGTGCTGTTCATAGACGCTCGCAAGATGGGCGTGTTGGTGGATCGCACACGACGCGAGCTGACTGACGAAGAAATGAAGCGGATCGCAACGACCTATCACGCATGGCGTCGCGAACCGGAAGCCGGTCCGTACGCCGACGTTCCCGGTTTCTGCAAATCGGCGACGCTGGATGAAATTCGCAAGCACGGTCATGTGCTGACACCGGGTCGCTACGTCGGCGCTGAGGCGCAGGACGAAGACGACGAGGTGTTCGATGCGAAGATGAAGCGACTGACGGCGCAGCTTGGCGCCCAGATGGCGCGCGGCGCGGAACTCGATGCCGCGATTCGCGAGAAGCTGAAGGCTCTCGGCTATGAGGTTCCGACGTCGTGAACGCGCAGGAACTCCTGCAAAGCCTGACGCTGCTCGATGAGAACGAGCGCATCGAAGCCAAGCGCGCGCAGGACGTGGGGAAGTCCACACTCGAAACCATCTGCGCATTCGCCAACGAACCTCACCTCGGCGGTGGATGGTTGTTGCTGGGCGTGGGCCGCGAGGAGCAGGCGCTTTTCCCCGGTTATGAAGTGGAAGGCGTCGCGAACCCGGACAAGGTCAGCGCCGATCTGGCCAGTCAGTGCGCCACGACATTCAACAGCCCGTTGCGGGTGGACATCAGCACGGAGGTGCTGAATGGCAAGCCGGTGCTCGTGGTCTTCGTACCGGAGGCGGCGCCGCAGGACAAGCCGGTCTACTTCAAGTCCGTTGGCTTGCCCAAGGGAGCTTTCCGCCGTATCGGCAGCACGGACCAGCGTTGCACCGAGGATGATCTCGAAGCCCTCTTCCAAGCGCGACAGCGAGAGAGCTTCGACATCGGCTTGGTCGCTGACGCGGGGCTGGACGACCTCGACGACAAGGCGATTGCGGATTACCGCCAGGCCAGGGCCGAAGCCAATCCCGATGCGGAAGAACTGCGCTGGCCCGATATCGAGCTGTTGCAGGCGCTGAACGCCATCCGGCGAGACGCCGCGGGTCACTGGAAACCTACCGTCGCCGGATTGCTGCTGTTCGGCAAGACCATCGCCCTGCGTCGCAGCTTCCCGATGACGCGGGTGGACTACATCCGTGTTCCGGGTCGCGAGTGGGTCACCCATCCGGATCGGCGGTTCGACACGGTGGAGCTGCGCGCCCCGTTGTTCTCGCTCTTGCGCCGCACCCAGGCCGCGATTCTCGATGACTTGCCGAAGGCGTTCGGGCTGGAAGAGGGCCAATTGCAACGCAGCGACAAGCCCCTCATTCCGCTGCGGGCACTTCGTGAAGCGCTGGTCAATGCCGTCATGCACCGCAGCTATCGCATCCACGCGCCGGTGCAGGTCATCCGCTACGCCAACCGTCTTGAGATTCGGAATCCCGGCTTCTCGCTGAAGTCACCAGACCATCTGGGCGAACCGGGCTCGATGCCTCGCAATCCCGCGATTGCGGCCGTGCTGCACGAGACTCGCTTTGCCGAGACGAAGGGCAGCGGCATACGCGCGATCCGCGAGAGCATGGAGGAAGCCGGACTCGTGCCTCCGCTGTTCGAGTCGGACCGCGGTCAGGACCAGTTCACCGCACTATTCTTCTTCCACCACTTCCTCGGCGATGCGGATATCCGCTGGCTCGCACAGTTCAAGGAGCTGCAACTCAGCGATGAGGAAACCCGTGCGCTGGTCGTGGCTCGTGAGGCCGGAGCAATTGACAACGCTACCTACCGCACGCTGAACAAAGTGGACACGCTCGCCGCCAGTGCGGCCTTGCGGCGGCTCCGCGACGCTGGGCTTTTCAGCCAGCAGGGTCGGGGTTCGGCGACGTGGTATCAGCCCACCGACAAGCTTCTGCGTGGCTATGAGGGGCAGAACGCGGCTGGGGCGGGCTTATCCAGTAAGCCGAAAGGCTTATCTAGTAACCCTGACCCCTTATCTAGCAAGTCGGAGGACGCATCTAGTAACTCTGACCCGGCCCGGGCCGCCTTGCTGAACGAGCTGCCGGGGCAGCTCGCTGCCCGCGTCGGAGCATTGGGGCGACGCCACCCGCCCGAGCAAGTTCGAGACCTAGTGGCCGACTTGTGCCAACACCGTCCGTGGACCGTAGACGAGCTGGTGCTGCTGTTGCGGAGGAATCCGGAGTCGATCCGCCAAGGTTATCTGCGGCCGCTGCTCGCGCAGAAGCGTATCGAGATGACGTTGCCCGATACGCCGAATTCTCCGCAGCAGGCGTATCGGGGCGTGGCAGGGACAGCGGACCATGTCTGACTGGACATCTGTGCCGCTGTCAGAGCTTACGGCAGCACCTGCAACATACGGCGTGGTGCAGCCAGGCACACACACGCCCGCTGGTGCACCAATGCTTCGCGTCAACAACTTCGACGGACGATCCCTAGATCTCTCAGATGTAATGCGGATCGCCACAGACGTTGAGGCCAAATATGAGCGCACGCGCCTTCGGCCTGGTGACGTCCTTATCACCATAGTCGGAACCGTCGGACGCGTTGCAATCGTTCCCGATGACCTCAGCGGTTGGAACATCGCTCGCGCCATTGCGTTGGTTCGCCCGAAGGCGCCGGAACTCTCGCGATGGATCGCCTATGTTTTGAAGTCGCCGCACGCTCAGCACCAGCTCGGAGTAGCTGCCAATACGACGGTCCAAACCACAATCAACCTAAAGGACCTTCGCACCCTTCAAGTTCCTCTGCCTCATGAGGATACTCGGAAGGACATTTGTGATGTTCTTGGCGCCCTCGATGATCGCATCGAGAATCTGCGCAAGAGTACGGAAACGCTTGACGCTATCGCGGACACGCTCTTTAGGTCGCTGTTCGTCGACTTCAATTGTACACCGCCGCATGCAATGCAGGAGTCGGAAGTCGGCTTGATTCCGGTTGGATGGACCGTACGGCCCCTAGATTCAGTCGCCGATTTTCTCAATGGACTAGCGCTGCAGAAGTTTCCGCCTGAAAGCGAATCCGACTACCTTCCCGTCATCAAGATCGCGCAGCTTCGCGCCGGCAACACGGAGTGTGCGGACAAAGCCAGCTCGCGGCTCAAGCCCGAATACATTGTCGCGGACGGCGACGTGCTGTTTTCTTGGTCTGGGTCCCTTGAAGTCGTGATATGGACAGGTGGAGCTGGCGCACTGAATCAGCACCTCTTCAAGGTCACGTCGGATCAAGTGCCGAAGTGGTTCTACTACTTTGCGACGCGGCAACACTTACCTGAGTTCAGGGCGATCGCTGCAGGCAAGGCCACGACGATGGGCCACATACAGCGTGGACATCTCACGGCTGCAAAAGTCGTCGTGCCGCCGCCCGATGTGATCACTGGGTGCAATGCCACGATGGCAGCACTGCTAGACCACATGATCGAAAACGCCGTTCGCGTGCGCACGCTCTCGAAAATGCGCGACGCTCTCTTGCCAAGACTAGTTTCAGGCCGGTTACGGAGGCACGAGTGAGCCTTGATTGGTGCCCAGGCGTCCGGGAGGCCTGCTCGCATTGGCGCGAAGCCGAGATGCTTCAGCACACTTTCAAGGCGCTGGAAGACGGTCTGGCAAACCATAGTGATTCGACGATCGATGCCGCCAAGGGCATGGTCGAGTGCGTGTGCCGCGTGATCATTGATGAACTGGACGACCCCAAGGCCCCGTTGAAGCCCACTGAAACCGACGCGAGCTTGTCGAAACTGCTGGGGGTCGCCAACCGGCTGCTCAAGCTGAGCGATGTGCGGCACAGGAAGTTCGCCGACCTCATCAAGCATCACAACAACATCGCGGACTCGCTGCGAGAGCTGCGAAACGAGGCCGGGCCGACCAGTCACGGAAAGGACGGCTTCATCCATACGCTGACCATCTACCACCAGCGCGCGGCGGTCATGTCGGCCGATGCCATCGTCACGTTCCTGCATCAGGCGTACCTTGAAGCGGAAAAAGACCTGGCGAAGTCGAGGGAACCCTACGAGCGATTCGATCACCTGCATGAAATGATCGATGCAACCGTTTCCATGAATGCTGAGATCGACGACGACGGCCTGCTCGCTGTTGACGTGATATTGCCGACGGGAGAGTCGCTGCCGGTCCGTGTATCTGCGAGTCGTCTTCTGTACCAGATCGACCGCGACGCCTATGTCGAGGCATTGAATGCCGCACGCAGTGCTCCACCGCCAGCGGGTGACGAGGTCCTGGAGCAAGGAGCGGCTTGATGGCTTTTCTCTCTGAATCGGCTGTCGAGCAGGCCTTGCTCGAACAACTCCAGGCACTGGGCTACGTCGTGGCTTCCGACGAGGTCATTGGTCCTGACGGTGCCGCACCGGAGAGAGACAGCCACGACGTTGTTATCCTTCATGCACGGCTGCGACAGGCTGTTCAGAGACTGAACCCTGCTCTGCCGCCTGAGGCCCACGCCGATGCGCTTCGCAGGCTCACTCAGGCGGAGCTTCCCACTCTCCTGGAAGAGAACCGGCGTATCCACAAACTACTGACCCAGGGCGTGGATGTAGAGTTCTACGCCGAGGACGGCGTGCTCACGGCCGGCCGAGTTTCGCTGATCGACTTCGATCAGCCGGAGCGCAATGACTTGCTGGCTGTGCAGCAGTTCGTCGTCATCAACGGACAGATTAATCGACGCCCGGACGTCGTTCTGTTCGTCAATGGGCTGTCGTTGGCAGTGATTGAACTCAAGGCACCAGGCAGCGCGGGCGCGCATCTGGCTGGCGCATTCAATCAGCTCCAGACATACAAGGCGCAGATTCCGGCCCTGTTCCATACGAATGCCCTGCTCGTGACATCGGACGGCATCGCTGCGCGGGTTGGCTCGCTTTCGGCAGACCTCGAACGCTTCATGCCGTGGCGCACCACGGACGGCAAGGCCATTGCGCCAAAGGGCCAGCCGGAACTCTCGACGCTCATCGAGGGAGTGTTCGAACCAAGGCGATTCCTCGACCTGCTACGTTGGTTCACCGTGTTTGGTGAGACGGGGTCCGGTCTTGCGAAGATCGTGGCTGGCTATCACCAGTTTCATGCCGTCAATCGGGCCATCGAATCGACGGTTCGGGCCGCCGATCCACTGAACAGTTCTCGCGAAGATCCCGGAGCCTATGGTCTGCCCTCCGTGCGGGACCAGAAGCCCGGCGACCGACGCGCAGGCGTGATCTGGCACACCCAGGGCTCCGGCAAGAGCCTGTTGATGGCGTTCTACGCGGGCAGGCTGATCCAGCACCCGTCGATGGAGAACCCGACGCTCGTGGTCCTTACGGACCGCAATGATCTGGATAACCAGCTGTTCGGCACGTTCTCCATGTGCCGCGATCTGATCCGGCAGACACCCGTGCAAGCCGACAGCCGCGAGGACTTGCAGCGCCTGCTGGCGCGCGCTTCGGGCGGCGTGATCTTCACCACGCTTCAGAAATTTGGAGAGGTTTCAGAGCCGCTGACCCGGCGCCGCAATGTAGTCGTGATCGCAGACGAGGCGCATCGGAGCCAGTATGGCTTCCGCGCCAAGGTCGATGCGAAAACGGGCGAAGTGTCGTATGGCTTCGCGAAGTATTTGCGCGACGCGCTGCCGAATGCCTCGTTCATCGGCTTCACGGGAACGCCCATTGAAGCCACCGACGTCAACACGCCTGCAGTCTTCGGTCATTACATCGATGTCTACGACATCAGCCGTGCCGTGGAGGATGGCGCCACGGTGCCGATCTACTACGAGTCGCGGCTGACTCGCATCGAGCTGGATGAGACTGAGAAGCCCAAGCTCGACGCTGAAGTGGAGGCGCTGACCGAGGACGAAGCGCAGGCCGAGCAGGAGAAGCTGAAGCGGAAGTGGGCCACCATCGAGGCGCTGGTCGGCAGCGAGAAGCGCTTGGCAATGGTGGCGCAGGACCTCGTCACGCATTTCGAGAATCGGGTGGCGGCGCTGGACGGCAAGGCGATGGTGGTGTGCATAAGCCGCCGCATCTGCGTCGCGCTGTACGACGAGATCGTCAAGCTGCGACCGGCCTGGCACAACGTAGATGACAAGGCCGGCACGGTGAAGATCGTGATGACCGGCGCGGCCAGCGATCCGCCCGGGTGGCAGCAGCACATCGGCAACAAGGCGCGGCGCGATCTGCTCGCGAAGCGGGCCCGCGATCCGAAGGACCCGTTGCGCCTGGTGATCGTGCGCGACATGTGGCTGACGGGCTTCGATGCCCCGTGCATGCACACCATGTACGTGGACAAGCCCATGCAGGGGCATGGGCTGATGCAGGCCATCGCGCGGGTCAACCGCGTGTTCCGGGACAAGCCGGCCGGGCTGATCGTGGACTACATCGGCATCGCCCAGAGCCTGAAGTCAGCTTTGGCGCAGTATTCGCCGCGAGACCGGGAGAGTATCGGCGTCGACGAGTCTCAGGCCGTCGCTGTACTGCTTGAGAAGTACGAGATCGTGCGCGACATGTTCCATGGCTTTGACTACGCCACTGCATTGGGCGGTACACCGCAGCAGCGGCTCGTGATGATGGCGGCTGCAATCGAGTGGATTCTCGACAGGCAACAAGAGTGGGCGGCACGCGAGAGTTCGAAGGAGGCCAAGAAGGCGGCGCATCGTCGCTATCAGGATGCCGTCCTCGCGTTGTCCACGGCGTTCTCACTTGCCTCGGCCTCTGACGAGGCGCGCGGGATTCGGGAAGAGGTCGGCTTTTTCCAGGCGATACGTGCCGCACTCGTCAAGAGCGCGACGGGTTCCGGCGTGGCGTCGCAGGAGCGTGACTTCGCAATCCAGCAGATCGTCAGTCGCGCGGTGGTCTCCACCGAGATCGTGGACATTCTCGCTGCGGCCGGTATCCAGAGCCCCGACATTTCGATCCTGTCGGATGAGTTCCTGGCTGAAGTTCAGCAGATGGAGAAGAAGAACCTTGCGCTTGAGGCTCTGCGCAGGCTCATCAACGACGGCATCCGGTCACGCAGCAAAGCCAACATCTTCGAGACACGCGCTTTCTCCGAACGGCTGGAAGAGGCTGTTGCCCGATACCACGCAAACGCGATTACCACCGCCGAGGTCCTGCAGGAGCTGATCAAGCTCGCTAAGGACATTCGGGCGGCACGCCAGCGAGGCGAAGAGTCGGGCCTCAGCGATGAGGAGATCGCCTTCTATGACGCCCTCGCGGAGAACGAGTCAGCCGTGCAGGCGATGGGTGACGACAAGCTGCGGGTCATCGCGCACGAACTGCTGGTAAGCCTGCGCGAGAATGTGTCGGTGGATTGGGCGCATCGCGATTCCGCGCGCGCCCGGATGCGGGTGCTGGTCAAGCGCATCCTGCGCAAGTACGGCTATCCGCCCGACCTCCAGGATGCGGCCGTGCAGACGGTGTTGCAGCAGGCCGAAGCGTTGTCGTCCGAGTGGAGCAAGTAGACGAGAAAGCTGTGGAACCTTCGAGGAGGCCACGCGCCCAGCAGCGGCTTAGTCCTGACCAGGCTCAACCACCCATCCTTGCTTAGTTGCAAGGTGGGCAAGTGCTTCTTTCAGTTTCTTGAAGTGTTTGGACACAATCTCCGGGTTGCACTCAATTTGGCAATGGGCCGGGTTGTCCTTCGGAACGGTGTCGGACTTCTTCAACGGCCGATGTATGACATCAACCTCGTAAGTCGCGTGATTCTCCTTTGGAGCTGTCGGATTGATTGGGCCACTGGCCAAATCACGCACGTCTCGGGTAACGATCGACGTGATGCCGTCGGATTGACTAAACCTTGTATCTCGCGGATCGGAGCGGTGCTTGCTCCTATCTACGGAAGGCTTCTGCCCCTTGTCCCTAAAAGCGTTCGCAGTAAATCGCAGAGTCCCTTGTTCAATTGTGAACTCGCCGTCATCTGCGCGAACTGCTCTAAACAGCAGTTCATCGTCCTCTACCGGGGTAACAATCATGTAGCATTAAGCCAAGACCACAACGAGCGGAATGAATCGGATGATTGCAGTTCCCCAGATTCCATCTGGCTCACGATATTGGGTCCCCAAACCTTGATGAACTCGGGAGCGCCTTCTCCAAAGTAGACGGTGATCTTTCGATCTCTTCGCCACCATTCAAAAGTAACTTCGCCACATTCGCTGACGGAAATGTGCGGCGTCTTCCAAAGTGCTCCAGTGAGCAAAGCAGCTTCTTTCAATGGTTGCAACCATTCAGTAGCTGCGGCAACCGCTACTGGGGTCGCCGGTTCAGAGTTCTGCGAATCGTCGCCGGTTGCGGATCCCGTCAGCGCATGAATCTTTCTTTCCTCAAACGAACGGAACGCGCTCGCACTCCCATTCTCTAACAAGAAGAGACCGAAGGTCGCGCTGATCGGGGAGGCCGTATTCGACGACTGCCCTGCCGTATAGATAAGCTGTTGGTGCTCGGGCCATACAGGGGCTTCCAAGATCATTTGATCAACTCCCGTACATCGTCGGTAATACACGCCTCAAACAGCTCATCCTTCGCCTGGCTTAGTTTGTCCAAAATGTCCCAAGTCTCGGGCGAGGCGGCACCCCTTGATCCTTCAACAAAAATGTCGAAATCGAGCAGGAACTCTAACTTCCCATCCGGCCGGGGAGCTGCGCCACTGTTCACAACTACGCGAGCCCCTTCGAACCAGCGCGACCCGCTCAATTGGAACTGGGTGAAGAACGCTTCTGGTGCGGTAGGGATACCTGAGGGAAGCTTCAAGCATAGGTTCGAGTACCGAGGAAGATCCTCTACCGTACCTTCCAATGGAATCTTGTTGATCACCCGGACCGCTGTCCGCAATACCTGAGATACATGGGTAATTTCCAAGTACTGCGACCACAGCCCAAGAGCCTCTTGGCGGAATGTCCCCCAATCCGTGTATGGGGGAAGGTGACTGTACGAAAACCCCGCAAGCTGCACCTGAAGTACCCTTTGATTGTTGGGTGAGTCAAATCTCAGACCGACCTTCTGCTGCTCAGAGCTGAATTTGCTCGCCCCTTTTCCATCCACAGAGTGATGGAGCTCCATGTTGACCGCCAAAATTTCCTTGGCAGCCGGAAAATCACTCGTGATCGTTTTGGCGAAGGTGTCGAAAACTGCCCTATCAGCAGGTTCAGGAAGGGGAGCACGAAGGTCTATGATGGCTTCGACGATCGGGGCGCGATCATAGTGTCGTGTCATGGTGCGCGAAGGCCGTCCTTAACTGTCGCCGTTCGAAAAAGGGCTCTCAAATACGCCCGGTCCCGACTTGAGTGAGCATACTAATCTCTAGAAGCGGTTAGGAGCTACCCGATAATTCCCAAATTTGCGTCAAAAGGCGTGTATGAGGCTCGATCGGTGCTATTTCAAGCAGGTTACGGCCGGGTGCATCCATTACGCCGCCTGGAACGCCTTCCCGAACCGCCCGATCACGACCTTCCGGCCCTCCTCGATCTGCGCATCCACGAGGTCGGCCCACCACTGCAGCATTTCTCGGCGCTGGGCCAGGTATTCTGCCTTGTTGTAGACGCCGCGCACGCCCTTCTGCTCGTGGGCGAGGGCCTTCTCGATCCAGTCGGAGTTGAAGCCGGCTTCGTGCAACTGGGTGGAGGCCGTCCGGCGGAAATCGTGGATCACGAAATCGCGGACGCCAAGATCCAGCGAGCGAATCGCCTGGTTGAGGGTGCTGTGGGCGATCGGCTCTTTGAGCGTGTTCCGGCTCGGCAGCACCCACGGCGACTTGCTCGCGAGGCCCTTCAGCTCCTCGAACATCGCCAAGGCCTGCCGGGACAGCGGCACGAGGTGCGGCTTGTCCTTCTTCATCCGCTCGGCCGGGATCAGCCACTCGGCCTTGTCGAAATCGATCTCGTCCCAGCGCGCGCCGGTCAGCTCTCCCTTTCGGACCATGCACAGGATGAGCAGGTGCAGGGCCAGCTTGTGCTGGCGGCGGATGGAAGACTGGTAGATGCCGCGCAGGAGCTGGCCGATTTCGGGCTGCGTCAGCGCTACGTCGCGACTGCGGGCGGTGGCGATGAATCGCGCCTCGATGGCGGCAGCCGGGTTGAAGCGTGTCTTGCCGCGCGCGATCGCGTAGGCGAACAGGCGCTTGACGACGTTGCGGGTCTGCAGCGCCATCTGGTCGGCACCGCGCGCCTTCACGGAATCCGTGATCGCGAGGATGTCCTGGATGGTCACGTCTGCCACGGACTTCTCACCGATGGCGGGCAGCACGTCCTTATCGAGCACGCGGCGGATGTTGCGAGGCTCGCTGTTGGTACGGCTGACGACGTCCGCGAACCAGAGGTCCGCGAAGGCGGCGACGGAATCGGTGGCGCGCGCGGTGCGCGCTTCCTTCTCGGCCTGCTTCGCGGCGGCCGGCGAGCGGCCGTGGGCGATCAGCGCCCGGCACTGCTCACGCCACAGGCGCGCCTGCGCGATGGTGTGCGCGGGGTACTCGCCGAGCGTCACGCGCTCCTTGCGGGAGCCTCGACCGCCCAGACGGTACTGCATGCGCCAGACCTTCTTGCCGCTGGGCTGCACCTCGACGTACAGCCCGCCACCATCGGCGAGCTGGTACGGCCGCCCCCGGGGCTGCAAACGCTGGAGTTTGGTGTCTGTGATCGCCATGCGTGCCCCCATGGAAAATCGGGCGGTGCCCCACGAGGTTCTTCAGACCCGCGGTATGGGGGCACCCATGGGGGCACCTTAACAAGGCTGCCTCCGGAGGGCAATCGACGTTAGTGGACGAAAATGCCTGGAAACCCAGCATTTTCTCAGCGGTCTGTGGATGTTGCCGGAAGTCTCCGGACGTCCCGCTACTTTCCGATGCAGAAGCTCGCGAAGATGCGCCCCAGCAGATCCTCACTGGTGACGGCGCCGGTGATCTCCCCGAGTGCCCCCTGCGCGTGGCGCAGCTCCTCGGCGACGAGCTCACCCGCCCGGCTCTCGCGCAACTGCGCTTCGGCCGCATCGACGTGGCGCCGCGCGCGGGCAAGCGCATCGAGGTGCCGCGCGCGCGCCGACACCGTGCCCGCATCGGCGACCTGGTAGCCCATGCAATCGCGCAAGTGCGCGCGCAGCACGTCGAGTCCCGCACCGGTGCGCGCGGAGATGGCGACACGCGGTGGACCGCTCACCGTGTCCGAGAGCGGAATGCCGGTCGCAAGATCAATCTTGTTGAGCACGATCGTCACCGGCACATCGGCGGGCAGGCGCGGACGCTCTTCGGTGAACGCACGCGCGTCAGGGTCTTCGACCGTGTCGATGATGAAGAGCACACGGTCGGCGCGCGCCATCTCGACCGTGGCGCGCCGGATGCCCTCGGCCTCGACGACATCGGGCGCGTCGCGCAGGCCCGCCGTATCGAGCACGTGCAGCGGCATGCCGTCGATG
>CAUJKI010000105.1 GCA_963205015.1 Pseudomonadota bacterium | reverse complement strand
CGCGCGCAATCTGATCGCGGCGCGCTCCGATCCCGTGCAGAAGCTCTTCCGCCTCTTCTCGCTGCGTTCGTCTCTCCTGAAGCCCGAGACCCTCCTCGAGCACATCCTGCCGTCGCGCGTGCCGCGTCGCTTCGAGGATCTGCGCATTCCGCTCGCCGTCGTCGCGACGGACTTCTATGCCCAGGACAGCATCGTCTTCACCGAGGGCGATCTGCGCCAGGCGATCGCTGCCAGTATTGCGCTCCCTGTCATCTTCCAGCCGGTGATCGTCAACAACCGGGCGCTCATGGACGGCGGGCTCGTCGATCCATTGCCCTTCGATCTCGGCGCCGCGCACGCCGAGATCACCGTAGCAGTCGACGTCTCGGGTGCGCCACGCTCCGATCCGCGCCAGATGGGCCCTGGCGCCGTCGAGGCCATCGTCGCGTGCTCGCAGATCCTTCAGCGCTCGCTCGTGCGTGAAAAGCTCAAGCGCCAGCAGCCCGACGTCTATATCGACGTCGATGTGGATGCCTTCCACGTTCTTGAGTTCCATCGCTTCCGGGAAATTCTCGCGGCCGCGCAGCCGGCCAAGGAACGGCTCAAGCGCAAGCTCGACCTGCTCATGGCCAGCCATACGGTTCCGGCGGCGGAGGCCGTCCCGGCGCTCCCCGCTCCGTCGTCGGCACAAGTGGAGGCCGCATCCGGCAAGCGCCGTCGCCTCTCGCTCGGTCTCAAGTCCAGAAAACGCAAGGAATGATCATGGACGCGCAGCCTGTCTCACGCCCGTCCGATCATCCGACCGTTGCGCTCGCCCTCGGCGGCGGCGCTGCGCGCGGCATCGCGCACATCGCCATGCTCGAAGCTTTCGACGAGCTTCGCGTGCGGCCCCAAGTGATGGCCGGTTGCTCGATCGGCGCCATCATCGGCGCCTGCTATGCGGCCGGTCTGTCCGCGCAAGAGATACGCAGGCATTTTGCATCGATTGCGATAAGCCGGCGTGCCGCTCTCGGGCATATGCTGCGCCGTCTGCCCGGCAGGCTGACGCGGTTATGGAACCCCCGCCATCCAACTGTCGTCGACGGTGTCGCCGCGCTCGAGATGCTGCTGCCCGATGCCGTCAACACGGACTTCGGCCGTCTTCAGATACCGCTCAAGCTTATGGCCGTCGACTATCGCACCATGGAGCCCATTATCCTGAGCGAGGGGCCGCTGATCCCCGCGATCGCCGCGAGCGCGTCGCTGCCGTCGCTCATGCGACCCGTCGAGATCGGCGGACGCCTGCTCTTCGACGGCGGCTTTGCCAATCCGACGCCTTTCGACGTCGTCATGGATGCTGCCGACATCACCGTCGCCGTGGATGTGACGGGAACTCCGGACGCGCGCAAGCCTGCTGCTGCCATTACCAAGTCCGATCTCGACGACGGTGCTTATTTCGCGCTCTTCACGGCCGTCACCCGCGAGAAGCTCGCGCGCCGGGCGCCGGATATCCTGCTCCGGCCGGACGTCGGACTCTACCGCACCATGGATTTCCCGAAGATGGAGGAGATCCTGGCGAGGAGCGCGCCGGAGAAGCAGCGCCTGAAGATGTTCCTGTCCGCGCGCGTCCTCGGCGGCGATCCGCTTCAGGGCACGTCCAGGACGATATAGTCGTCCTCGACCGTGACGTTGAACGTCTCGGCCTTGTACGGCCCTTCGACGACGTTCGCGCCTGCCTCGATCGCGACCGGAAACTGCATGAGCCTCAGCCGCCGCGGATCGCAGTACGAGCGCCCTGTGCGCACGTCGAACTCCCACTGATGCCAGGGGCAGCGCAGGATCTCGCCGGCGCGGTCGTACTGGTATTCGCCTGGCGTCGTCGAGCGTACGAGCCCGGTAAGTAGCCCCCCACAGAGGCTCGCGCCCTTGTGCGGGCATTTGTCCGAGAGCGCGAACAGCTCACCCTTGATGTTGAGCACCACGATGTCGCGGTTCTCGACGCTGACGCGCTTGCGGGTGCCGGGCGGCAGATCGGCCGCGCGGGCCACGACATGACGGGTCACGGTCTCGCGTGCTCCAGGGGGCCGGTTGATCAGTTCAGTCGGAAGACCGACTTCCCATTCTCGGCGCAGATGCGGCGGTGCTGCTCGGTCGTGACGCCGGCCGGGAACGCGCGGAAGGGATCGTCGAAATCCCAGTGCGGATAGTCGGAGGCGAACAGCAGCTTGTCCCAGCCGATCCAGCTCATGATGTCGAGCACGTGACGGCGGTCGTCCGGCTCTTCCATGGGCTGCGTCGTGAAGTACACGTGGTCGCGGATGTACTCGGACGGGCGGCGCTTCAGGTGCGGCACCTCGTTCCGCATCCGCTCGAAGATCTTGTCGAGCCGGAAGGCGAGCGCCGGCGCCCAGGCAAAACCACCTTCGATCATCACGACCTTGAGCTTCGGGAAGTGCTCGAACACGCCCTCGATGACGAGGCTCGTCACGACCGTCTGGCACGAGGTCGAATGGCCGGCACCTTCCTCGATGTAATACGACGGCCAGCCGGCGCCTGACACGGGATGTCCGCTCGTGCCAAAGACGTGGAAGCCGATCGGCAGGTTGTAGCGCTCGGCGGCTTCGTAGATCGGCCAGTATCGGCGATTGCCGAGCGGCTCGGCCGAGCGCGTCAGCAGGAAGACCTGCCCGAAGTCCGTGTCGCCGCCGCAGCGCTCGATCTCCTTCGCCGATGCGACGCCGTCCTCGTAGGGAACGACGAGTCCGGCCTTGAGGCGCTTTTCGGGCCGCGTAAAGGTGTCGCGCTGCCAGTCGTTGGTTGCCGAGCACATGGCCGCCGAAAGCTCAAGGTTCATCTCGCCCTGCCCGGTATTGCCGAGCGGGCCGAGGATGCCCGCTTCGATACCATACGCATCGAGGTGCTGCTCCTGCATGAGCCTGAGCGACGAGCCGGGGCGTCCGCCCTCCTCGGGCCAGGCATCGCGCCGGCAGGCCAGCGGCGCCGACTTCGGATAAGGCTCGCCGTTGGCGCTGCCGTGCTTGCGGCGCATCCCGTAGGTCTCGTAGTGGTCCCACCAGCGTTTGCTGAGATAAGGCTTGAAATCGGCCATCGAGCGCACGGCCGGGTGGATATCCCCGTCGATCACGGCGAGGCGGTTCGGCGCTGCGCTCCCCTTGCCGTTATCGGTCGTGATTGCGGGGCCCATCGGGTCATCAAGCGGCATGGCTGCCTCCGAGGCGTGGGTAGGTTGCGAGGGGATTGTCGATCAGGATCTTCTTGCGCAGCGTCGCGTCGATGCCGACCGGCAGCATATCGTCGTTGTCGAACTGCCAGTGCGGGAAGTCGCTCGCGAACAGCAGCATCTGGTCGGACTGGAGCTGGTCCATCAGCCGCCCGACGGTCTCGCCAGAAGCCGGCGCATCGAACGGCTGGATCGTGAGCCGCACATGATCGCGTACGAACTCGATCGGGGAGCGATCGATCCACGGCACTTCCAGGCGGACGCCGCGCCAGAATTTCGAGAGCCGCCAGAGATAGGGCCCGATCCAGGTTACGCCCGACTCGATCAACACGAGCTTCAGCTTCGGGAACTTGACGAACACGCCCTCGGCGATGAACGAACCGAGCTGCGTGTGGAAGGCGAGCGACTGCGCGGCATAGTCCTCGAGGTAGTAGCTCGGCCAACCCGAGCCGGTCGTCGCATGATGATAGCTCGAGCCCGCATGAATGCCGATCGCGAGGCCGTGCTTCTCGGCTGCTTTCCACACCGGCCAGAAATGGCTCTTGCCGAGCGGGTGCTCGCCCATGGCGAGCGCCAGCACCTGCACGAAGCGCTTGTCGCTTGCACAGCGCTCGATCTCCTCGACGGCAAGCTCCGGGTTCTGCAGCGGCAGCACGATGGACGCGCGATAACGCGGGTCGCGGTCGAGCCATTCGGCGCTCACCCAGTCGTTGACCGCGCGGCAGAAGGCGGCCGCCATATGCTCGTCGCGAATGAGCTGGACGGCATAGAGGCAGTTCAGGATTGAGTGGGCAAAACCGTGCCGGTCCATGAGCGCGGCCGCCGCCCGCCCGGCATCGCTATCCGCACGCGCGCGGCCCCTGGACTTGTCGGCGCGCCAGTCGGGGCGCATCGTGATCGGTGCATTCGGCGGATAGGCAACCGAATCGAACGCGGTGATGCCGCGCACATCGACGGTCTCGCTCCAGTAGTCGTTCATATGCCGCTTGAGCGCATCGATGTTTGGGACGTGCGGGTGCGCGTCGCAGTCGATGGCGCCTTTCCAGTCGGCGGACAAAGTGCGTTTCTCCCACTCGGCGGCTTCGGCCGCTCACGCATGAATCTGCAGCACTAATATTTCACGCGGGGGCAGCCATGGCTAGTGCCGCAGCGGGCATAGCACCACCGTCGTGAGGGAGACCTCTCGCGCCCGCCGGGGTGCCGGGAGCCCGGTTTTGGGGCTTGATCCGCTTATTTGGAGGGGATTTCACCTCGCAGATCAGCGCGCTCCAGCCTCCATCTCACGATGCTCTCTCCCGGCGTCGCCCCCCGCAGCACGATCTGCTGACTGAGCCGTGGTCCCGAATAGTGCGCATAGTCGAAGCTCTGCTCGAGGACGAGGGCCGCCCCTTCCGCGCTGAAGCGCCAATGTCGCCCGTCCGGCGTCTCCATGAGAGCTGTCCCCGCCACCTCTCCCAGCCGGCACAGCACATCGGGATGAAGGTGGAAGTGAACGGCAAAGGGCAGATCACGCCCGAGCCGGAGCGTGCCGCCCGGTGCGCCGAGGCGCTCCTCGCCGTCGATGTGTGCGCCATCCGCCGAAACATGGAGTGAGCGCGTGTAGCGCGGGCCGAAGTCCTTGACGTAGCCGTCGTGGCTTGCGCGCACGCCCGACCCCTCCGGACTGATGTTCACGGCGAAACGGACCTCGCCCTGCTGGCGGATAGGCGGCGCACCAGCCCACTTCTCGAGTAGGCGCGCCCTGACGAGCCGTGATGAGGAACGGTCCGCGAGGCAGAGTGTATTGTGGCTCGCCGTCGCCCGCGATGCCGCGCGCATGGCCTCGTGGGCCTGGCCCGGCGAGCCGCAGTTCGCGAACAGCATGCATGTGCCGACGCTCAGCTCGAAGGAGAGGCAGCCGGCATGCGCGTGTCCGGCGAGCTCGAGCGGGGGCGGCGCGCCGACGTCGACGATCACGACCGTTCCCTCGTGCTCGAGGCGGACGTAGTGGGATTGCAGCATGGCCGGCGGCGGCGCCTCGGGCGCGGGATCGTAAGCGATCACGGTAGCGAGCGCATCAGCTTCGGTGCGGCCCATGCCGTTGAAGCGCGCGAGCGTGCCGTCGCCGAGCCGCATGGCCTTGAGGAAGGCAATCATGCGATCGATGGCCTCGACGAGTGCCCGCGGCGCGGTGCGTCCCCGCGCGACATAGCATTGGCGCAGCGGCATGAGATCGAGCAGGATCTCGACCGGGAGCCCCGGATTGCGACTGATGTGCCCGCCGTCCCGCAGGATCTGGCGATTGAGCTCGTCCCCGAAGAGACGCTGCATGCGCCTGAGCTGGCGGTCGTGGCCCGCGACGCAGAGATCCGCAATGATCAGAGCCGTGAACGTGAGCAGGCGCTCGTAGCCGGCGGGTGCGTCGCGCCAGGACGTTGCGAGAAACTGGATCTGATGGCCGAGGCTGTCCGTCGTTGCCTCGTAAGCGCGGGGTGAGATCCCCTCGAGAATCAGGCTCGCATGGCTGATCCAGGAGATGATCCGCCGCGCAATGACCGCGTGCGGGTCGCTGCGCGGGAACGTCAGGGCATTGCGCTGGATCCAGTCCGCAACGAGCCGGCGCGCCATGACATGGGCGGCGTCGCTGTTCGCCGCTCGGAGATCGCGCAGCCAGCCAAAGCCGTTGAGCTCGCGTGCCCAGGCCGGAGATGGCGGCAGCAGAGCGAAGGGCGAGTGCCCATTGAGATCGACGATCGCACCGCCAAGCCCGAGCTGGCCGGCGGCGAGTTCCTCGAAAAGGCTCGGGTCAGGCGTGCGCAGGTCGGGCGGGACGATCAGCAGCTCATCGGCGAAGGCGGGGCCTGCGAGCCAACGGAGTGCCCGCGTGCGCATGGCGCTGCTCAGCGCGCGCCTGCGGGTCCGCGCCAAGGCCAGGCGAGCGAGGTGGAGCCTCTCGCCCGGCGTCAGCCTGATCATCGCCCTCGTTCCGGATGCCATGAGCCCCCCATCGCTCGGATACCCTTATCACCACAATGATGGCAAGGCGGTGGGGGTGGCGATGATCAGCCGCCGAGATCCGTCTTGAGACGGTCCAGGAGTGCGACGCTGCGGGCTGCATAGGGACCGATCCAGCGATCGTGAATGTGTTTTATCGGCAAAGGGTTGAGATAGTTCCAGCGAACACGGCCCTCGCGGCGGACGATCACCAGGTCGGCATCCTCGAGAACCTTCAGGTGCTGCATGACCGTGCAGCGGTCGATGGCCGGGAAGCGGGCGCAGAGCGCCCCCGTGGTCTGAGG
>CAUJKI010000104.1 GCA_963205015.1 Pseudomonadota bacterium | reverse complement strand
CATCGGCGATCTTGCGCCTGACGACGGTGCGATCAGCATTCCGCGCGCCCTCAAGGTCGGCCATGTTGCGCAGGAGGCGCCGGGCGGCCAGGAATCCCTCATCGAGTGGGTGCTCTCGCAGGATACGGAGCGCGCGGCGCTCCTCGCGGAGGCCGAAACTGCCGAGGACCCAGGCCGCATTGCCGCCATCCACGAGCGGCTCGGCGACATCGATGCCCACGCCGCGCCCTCACGGGCGGCGCAGATCCTCGCCGGCCTCGGGTTCGACGAGGTTGCCCAGGCGCGTGCGTGCCGGGAGTTCTCGGGCGGCTGGCGGATGCGGGTGGCGCTCGCCGCGATTCTCTTTCTGGAACCCGACATCCTCCTGCTCGACGAGCCGACGAACTACCTCGATCTCGAAGGTACGCTCTGGCTAGAAAGCTACCTGCGGACATACCCGCACACGGTCGTCATCATCAGCCACGACCGCGACCTGCTCAATCGCGCCGTCAACCACATCCTCCATCTCGATCGCGGCAAGCTCACGCTCTATGCCGGCGGGTATGATGACTTCGAGGAGGCGCGGCGGGAGAAGCAGCGTCTCGAATCCAAGCTTGCCAAGCGACAGGAGGAAGAACGCGCGCGCATCGAGGCGTTCATTATCCGTTTCAAGGCCAAGGCCTCGAAGGCGACGCAGGCGCAGAGCCGTATCAAGGCGCTTGCCCGCATGAAGCCGATTGCCGCGCAGGTGGATGAAAGCGTGGTCCCTTTCCGACTGCCGCCGCCGCAGAAGCTGCTCGCGAGCCCCTTGCTCAAGATCGAGGATGCAGCGGTCGGCTACGAGCCCGACGCGCCCGTGCTGACACGTCTCCATCTCAACGTGGACCAGGACGACCGCATTGCGCTGCTCGGCCAGAACGGCAATGGCAAGAGCACGTTCGCCAAGCTGCTTGCCGGCCGTCTCCAGCCGATGTCGGGACGGGTCGCCGGCGCGCAGCGCGTGAGCGTCGGCTATTTCGCCCAGCATCAGCTCGATGATCTGAACGCCAACTGGTCCCCGTACGACCAGATTGCGGCCCTCATGCCGGACGCCACCGAGGCACAGAAGCGCACGCGCCTCGGCACGTGGGGCTTCTCGCACGACAAGGCCGACACCAAGGCCGCGAACCTCTCGGGCGGCGAGAAGGCCCGCCTGCTGCTGGCGCTGACGGCTTTCCACGCGCCGCACCTGCTCATTCTGGACGAGCCGACGAACCATCTCGACGTCGACAGCCGCGAAGCGCTCGTGCAGGCGCTCAACGACTTCCCCGGCGCCGTGATCCTCATCAGCCACGACCGCCACCTGATCGAGGCGTGCGTCGACCGCCTCTGGTTGGTGAAGGGCGGCACCGTGCGTTCGTTCGACGGGGATCTCGATGCCTATCGTGCCGACCTGCTCGCCGAGCGCGGCCGCGTGCGCGGCCAGCGTGATGGGGCGGCGTCCGCCGGTGCGCAGAAGGCCGCGCGCGCCGATCAGCGCCGTGAAGCGGCAGCGCGGCGTGCCGAGACGGCACCGCTCCGCCGCGCCGTCCAGACGGCGGAGAAGGAGCTCGAGACGCTGACGGGTAAGCGGGCCGAGATCGACGCGGCGCTTGCCGATCCGCGCGCCTATGACGATCCCGCCAAAGCGCAGCGCCTCTCGATCGCGCGCGCCGATGTCAGCCGCCGGATGGCTGCCGCCGAGGAGGCTTGGCTCGCGGCCTCGGCGGCGCTGGAGGCGGCCGAAACAGGTGCGTCCTAGGCGCACACCTGCCTTAAGCATGAATTTGTTGTCATTTGACTTGGGGCCCCCGGGACCCGACATTCGAGGCACCAGAGCGGGATTGTGGTGGCTATGCCACTCTAATCTCTGAACACTGGTCGCGCTTCGCCGCGTAAAAATCCAATGAAATCAATGATTGATGTACGCTGCAATGTTCGCAGTGCAACCCGATCACAAAGTCGTGCGAAAATTGTGGTGATCCCGCCACGCTCGCGCTGCAAAGCCCTGCTGGGATCGCCACTGGTGGGAGGTGCCTTAATCGGCCGCCGGACATGACCGGATGTTAACTGCCGTCCGAGCTGTCGGACGCGGTAAAGTGGCGGGGTAGCAGGCCGCGCGGCGGCGGGGCTCGATGCCGTGGTGTCGATCCGGCCCGTGGTGCGAAGTACGAGAATTCGGTGCGGCCTGCCGCATCCCTGTGCGTAGGAAAGTGATCATGCTCACGCGAGCCTTCGTCCACGTTCGCCTCCTGATCATCGGATTTGCCATGCTCTCGCTCTCTCCCGTTACGTCGCTCGCTGAGACTGGTCCGCGTGCCACGGAATTCACGCTGCCGAACGGCCTGATGGTCGTCGTCGTCCCGGACAACCGGGCGCCCGTCGTCACCCACATGATCTGGTATCGGGTCGGTGCAGCCGACGAGCCGCCGGGCACTTCGGGCATCGCCCACTTCCTCGAGCACCTGATGTTCAAGGCGACCGAGAAGATCGGGACCGGCGAGTTCTCCAAGATCGTCTCCCGCCTCGGCGGGCAGGACAACGCGTTCACCGCGCAGGACATCACCGCCTATTTCCAGCGCGTCTCCAAGGACCGCCTGCCCAAGGTGATGGAGATGGAGGCGGACCGCATGGTCAACCTCAAGCTCGACGAGAAGGAGGTACTCACCGAGCGCGACGTCATCCTCGAGGAGCGCCGCAGCCGGGTCGAAAACAACCCGAGTGCCATCCTCGACGAGCAGATGGGCGCCGCGCTCTATCTCGCGCATCCCTATCGCATCCCGGTGATCGGCTGGGAGCACGAGATGGCCAAGCTCTCGCGCGATGACGCGATCACCTTCTACAAGCGCTTCTACGCGCCCAACAATGCGATCCTGATCGTGACCGGCGACGTGACATCCGAGGAGGTGCGCAAGCTTGCCGAGGCCACCTACGGCAAGATCCCGCGCAACCCG
>CAUJKI010000103.1 GCA_963205015.1 Pseudomonadota bacterium | reverse complement strand
GCCACCCGTCAGGAGCTCGGCACCTTCCGCCCTGGCAGCCGCCACAAACGACGACACGCGATCGTAGTGACGCCGGAATGCCAGCGGTCCGTTTTCCGTGTGCGGATCGAATGGATCCCCGAGGCGGATCCGCCGAGCACGCGCGACGAAGCGTTCGATGAACTCATCGGCGATGGACCGATGTACCAGGATCCTCGAGCCGGCAAAGCACTGCTGGCCGTTGTTCGTGTAGATCCCGAGCAGTGCCGCATCGAGCGCGAGCGCGAGATCGGCGGAGGGCATGATCACGTTGGCCGACTTTCCGCCCAGCTCGAAGTCGAGCCGCTTGAGCGTCGGTGCGGCCGCGGCGGCGATGCGTGCAGCCGTGGCGGTGCCTCCGGTGAAGCTGATGCCACGGACCCGTGCATGGCGGGCGATCGCATCGCCGGTGACGTCGCCGCGACCATTGACCAGGTTGACGACGCCGGGGGGAACGCCCGCCTCGATCAGCAACTCCACGAAGCGCGCGAGCGCCAGGGGCGTCTGCTCGGACGTCTTGACGACGCAGCTGTTGCCGAAAGCGAGTGCGGAGGCGATCTTGGTGGAGGCCAGCGCGGTCGGTGCGTTCGAGGGAGAGATCAGCCCGACCACGCCCAGCGGATGACGCGTCGTGTAGCGCAGGACGCGGTCGTCCTCGAAAGCGGCCAGCTCGGTGGCCTGTGCCATCCACTCGCCGTAGAACCTGAAGCTGCCCAGGATCCGTGGCAGCTGGGCGTGCCGCGAATACACGAGCGGCTGACCGGTGTTGATGGTCTCGAGGACCGCCAGCTCATCGAGATGCCGGGTCGTGAGCTCGCAGACGCGCTGGAAGATCGCCTGGCGCTCCGCAGTGGGCTTTCCGCTCCAGGCGCGGGATGCAAAGCTGCGTTGCGCCGATTCGACGGCCGCATCGACGACGTCGGGACCCGCTTCGTGGAGCACCGCGACCTGCTCCTCCGTGCCGGGATACACGACCGGCAGCTCCGCACCGTCGTGGGACAGCAAGCCTCCGTCCACGAAGCTGAAGACCCGTTGCGGGACGAGCTTGCGATGCGCCGCCGGAATCACGACCAGGTGCCACCGTTGACGTGGACGGTCTGCGCAGTGATGTAGCCCGCCGCCGGGCTGAGCAGGAACAGGATCGGGCCGACCATGTCGGCCGGCTGGCCGATCCGCTTCAGCGGCGTGCCACCAATCACGGCATCGCGATTGATGCGGCTCGCCTTCTCGGTCCGGCCCGTGCCGCCGCGCAGGAACGCCGTATCGACGAGACCCGGCGCGATGGCGTTGGCACGAATGGCCGGCGCGCCCTCGGTTGCGAGCGCGCGAGTCAGGTTGATGATGCCCGCCTTGGCCACCGCATACGGCGCATAGCCGGCGACCGGCACCGCGACACCGAAAGTCGAGCTCGTATTGACGATGGCCGCTGCCGCGGAGCGCCTGAGCAGCGGGAACGCGTGTCTGACGATCAGATAGGCGCTGCGCAGCGTCCCATCGACGATCTCGTCCCATTCTGCCGGCGCCATGTTCTCGACGGTGACCTGCTCCTTGGTGAACCCGACGAGGTTCACGAGACAGTCGACGCGATCCCACTGTGCGGCGGCTTCCGCAACGGCGGCCGCGACCGAGGTGTCGCTGGTGGCGTCGACGGCGATCGCACGCGCCGCCGCAGGCACGGGCGACGATGCCAGCGACTGTGGGAGGTCCATGACGATGACGTCGATCCCGAGCCGACAGGCCGTCGCCACCAGTGCGCGACCGATGCCGCCGCAGCCCCCGGCAACCACCATTCGCGAGCCGGGTGCCGGGATCATCTGCGGGACGAACGTCGTGAGCTCCGCAGCGTTCATGTCAGGTGTCCATGTAGCGACGAGCCATCGTCGCACGCTGAGCGAGGTACTGCCGCTCGAGCTTCACCACCACGCCTTCGGTGGTGTCGATGTCGTCGACGAGCTCGACGCTGTGGCCGGCCGACCAGATGTCCCGCCAGGCGACTGCGCTTCTGTGGGGATCGTCGAAATCGATGGTCGAGCGGTCCTTCGGAGGAATGTTGTCGGGATCGATATCTGCCCCTGCGCTTCTCGCTGAGCCACGCTAAACATCACGGTGATCCGGCCACTTCGTTTGTTGAAGTTACTATGGCATGTGATGTTTTATGTGTAAAGTTTTTCCTTCGAAATGCGCACTATTGCGTCATTCCTTCGGTATCGTAACGAAAGTCATTCGCAACGGAAGGAGATTTCCGGCCCGATGCTCCACGGCTCGCCGAGCCGATACGCCGCCGCAGGCCGGGCCTTCTGCGGCGGGCCGCGCGCATGCATGCCGAGCCGCGCCGCAAGCGCGTCTCGGGAAGCGCGTTCGTTCATCAGCGCGCTACATGCGGGGAGCCGTGCTCCGCCGAGCGCCGTGATGCCGGCCCCGAATCAGGCCGGCTCGCGAATCGAGACGCCGCCGTCGACCGTGATCGTCTGCCCGGTCAGGTAAGCCGACGCGCGCGAAGCCAGGAACACGGCCACGCCCGCCATGTCCTCCGGCAGACCGATGCGCCGGGCGGGAATGCCGCTCTCCACGTTCCGCAGCATTTTCTCGTTCGACCAGAAAGCCTTCGAGAAATCGGTCTTGATGAGCCCCGGCGCGATGCAGTTGGCGCGTACGCCCTGCGGACCCCACTCGACCGCGAGGCTCCGGGCCAGCGAGGAATCGGCGGCCTTC
>CAUJKI010000102.1 GCA_963205015.1 Pseudomonadota bacterium | reverse complement strand
CCGCTCGTGGCGGCGGTCGCCGTCGAAAACCTCGACGTGGACGTCGGCGGCGCCGAACATCCCGGCGACGAGCCGCCCTGCGACGAAATGGCGAACCGGCGGGACGAGGAGGAGCAGTCCCACTGTATCGGTGATGAGGCCCGGCATGATCAGGAAGATGCCCGCCATGACCATCATGGCGCCATCCATCATGGCGCCGACGGGCGGCTCGCCACGCATCATCGCCTCCTGCGTGCGGAGCATCATCGAGAACCCCTGTCGCTGGAGAACGCCGACACCGACGACGGCGGTGCCGATCACCACTGCCAGCGTCAGCCAGATGCCCGCCCATTGCCCAAATTTGACGAGCAGGGCGATTTCGAGGAGCGGCAGTACTGTCAGCAGAGCGAACAGTGCCAAGCGCATGGGCGAATCCTAGCCGGATTTTGGGCTGCACAAGGCCGGAATGCGGCCGCACTCGGGCTGCGCATTCCGGTTGGCTTCACCCCATGAATGCCGTAAGTTCGTTGAGAATACCAGCGGCGGCGGTCCCTTACGGTCCCTGAGCGCCCTGCAGTCAATGCAGGTAGAGGCCTGGACCGGAGACTTGGTTACTCCTACATCATATGTACGCGGCCATCGCTGGCGAGAGGCCTATCTATGGAAAGCGGCTGAGGTTATGGACGGCAAGATCGATATCTTCACCATCATGTTCCTGGTGCTGGCGGTGGTGATCATCCTGAAACTCAGGAGTGTCCTCGGCCGCCGGACCAACGACGACGAAGCGCGCATCGATCGCAAGGCGGCGCTGGAGCGAGCCCGGGCTGCGGGCAAGAACGGGGCGAGCGACAAGGTCGTGGCCCTCCCGCGCCGCGATCGTCCCGAGCAGGCGGGCGAGGCGACGGCAACCGCAAGCACCGCGGCCGAGGAGCGGGTACGCACCTTTGCCGGCGGCGACCGCAATCTCGAGGAGGGACTGCTCTCGGTCGTCCGTGCCGACCGCAGCTTCGATCCGGAGGGCTTTCTCAAAGGCGCCCGCCAAGCGTACGAGATGATCGTCACGGCTTTCGCCGAGGGGAACCGGAAAGCTCTGCGCTCCCTCCTGAGCAAGGAGGTCTTCGACGGCTTCGCGGGTGCCATCAGCGACCGCGAGGCGCGCGGCGAGATCATCGACCAGAGCTTCGTCGGCATCAACAAGGCCGACCTTCTGGAGGCCGAGTTGAAGAACGGCACGGCGCACGTGACGGTGAAGTTCGTGAGCGAGCTCATCTCCGCGACCCGTGACCGGGCTGGCGCCGTCATCTCCGGCGACACGAAGAAGATCAAGGAGGTCGTGGACATCTGGACCTTCGCACGCGAGGTTGCCTCACGCGACCCGAACTGGCGCCTGATCGCCACGCAGGCGCCGAGCTGAACCGGCGCGCTTTTGAGTTGCATGGGCGTTCGCCGCGAGGGCGACGGACGGCGGACGTGGGAGTAGAACAGTAGGCGAGCGGGGCCTCGTGCATCAGCCGGACAAATGTCCCGCGCTGGCATATGCCGCCGAAACAGGACGCCGGGGGGCAGGTCGCGCGTTGTGCGCCACAGGGCTCGGCGCACTCCTGGGTCTCAGCCTGACGTGGTCGAATGGGAGCGCCGAAGTGCCGCGCGGAGCACCTGTCAGCACAACCGCAACACCATCAGCAAGCTTCGAGCCCGTCACGTTCGCCGATCTGCCCGGCTGGGACACGGACGATCATCTCGCGGCGTTCAAGGCTTTCCGCATCTCCTGCCCGCGCCTCAAGGCCGCCGCCCGCGCAGGAAACCCCGCGGGCGCGATTGCCATTCCGGAATCCCTTCTCGCGGCCTGCGATGCCGCGGAAGCCCTCCCCGAACCGGTGACGCGCGCCGCCGCTCGTGCCTTCTTCGAACACGCGTTTACCCCCCATCGCGTCCTTCATGCGGCAAAAGAAGGACTTCTCACCGGCTACTACGAACCGGTGCTCGAAGGCTCGCTGGTCCGGGACGACAAATTCACGACGCCAATCTACCGGCGCCCGCCGGATCTCGTGAATCTCGTGCACGAGGCCGAGCGCGGCGCCAAGGCGAACCAGCTCACGCACGCCCGCAAGACGCCAACCGGCACCGAGCCCTATGCGACGCGTGCCGAAATCGAGGCCGGCGCACTCAAGGACCAGAACCTCGAGCTCCTCTATCTCGCCGACCCTGTCGATACATTCTTCATGCATATCCAGGGCTCGGGCCGGATCCGCCTCACGGACGGCTCGACGGTGCGCGTCCACTACGACGGCAAGAACGGGCACCCTTACACGTCCATCGGACGTTATCTCATCGACACAGGACTGCTCGCCGCCGACAAGATCACCATGGGTGCGCTCGGGCGTTGGCTGCGCGCCGATCCCGAGCGCGGCCGCAACGTCATGCACCAGAATGCCTCGTTCGTCTTCTTCCGCGAGCTTCAGGGAGAGGAAGCGCAAGGCCCTCTCGGCGTGCTGTCGATCCCCCTGGTTGCAGGGCGCAGCCTCGCCGTCGATGCCGGGACGCACGCGATCGGGACGCCGGTGTACGTTTCGTCACCCGCCCTCACACACGCCTCGCGCACAAAGAAGGACGGCGGTTTCCATCGCCTCATGATCGCCCATGATGTCGGCTCGGCCATTCGCGGGCCGGAGCGCGGCGACATCTACTTCGGCTCGGGCGAGAAAGCCGGCAAGCTCGCCGGCGTGACCAAACATCCCGGCCGCTTCTTCGTACTGCTGCCACGCACGACGGAGACCATCGAGGCCGGCAGGAAGAGCCGCTCACGCCAGGCGGCACAATGACCAGGCGGCCACGCGACGCCAAGAGCGCGAGCGAGGACCAACCGGCAAGGAAAAAATCCCCGCTTCCCGATGATCTCGCGCTGTGGCACCACGCTGCGCGCTCGGTAACTCCGCTGAAGCGGGCGAAAGCGCGCGTGCCCGAGGTCGGCGCGCCGGATGAGGCACGACCGAAGCCACGTCCCGCTTCCTCACCGCCGCCCCCGTCGAAGGCGCATACGCCGACGCACGCTGCCAAGACGCCAGCTTCAGCACCGCCGCCGCGTGCAGCTTTGCCGAAAGCGCCGCCACCCCTCCTCCCCATCGAGCGCCGAAAGGCGCGCCGCATTGCGCGCGGCCATGTCGAGATCGATGCCCGCCTCGACCTGCATGGCCTCCGGCAGGCTGACGCAGAACGGCGCCTGCGCACATTTCTACTCCGAGCGCGTGCGGATGGACTGCGCACCGTGCTCGTGATTACCGGCAAGGGTGGGGAGCGCGACACTGATGAGCGACACGCCAGCATGGAACGCAGCAACCGCGGTGTCCTTCGCCGCAGCGTGCCTCTATGGCTCGAAGCGCCTGAGTTGCGCGACTGCGTTGCCGGCATTGCGCCGGCACATGTCCGACATGGTGGCAGCGGCGCACTCTACATCCATCTGCGCAAAGTGCGCGGGCGCTAAGGCGTATCTCAGCCCGGCTGCTCGGGTAAGATGCTCCGCACGATCGAGGCATCGAGCGCCTCGTAGTCGTGATAGCCGATCACCTCGTAGAGGCGCTTACGCGTCTGCATCCGGTCGAGCTGCGGCGCTGTCGTGCCGTCGCGCGCGAGCGCGGCAAAGAAGGCCTCCATCGCGTGCGCGGCAATACGCAATGACGAGACCGGCCAGATGACGATGCGTACGCCCGCCGCCTCGAGCGTCGCCGCGTCGATCAGCGGCGTGCGGCCGAACTCCGTCATGTTGTTCATGGTCGGCACGGGGACGGCAGCCGCGAATGCCTGGATCTGCTCGAGGCTGGTCAGTGCATCCGGAAATACGACATCGGCACCCGCAGCCGCGTAGGCGCGCGCCCGCGCAATCGCGCCCCGAAGGCCCTCTGAAGCTGCCGAGTCCGTGCGCGCGATGATCGTGAGATGACGCCGCGCCTTGCGCGCAGCCGCGATCTTGGCTGTCATCTGCTCGGTCGGTATGAGCGACTTGTCATTGAGGTGACCGCACTTCTTCGGCAGCACCTGGTCCTCGATGTGGACGGCGGCGGCGCCGGCGTCCTCGAGCTCGCGCACGAGCCGCATGGCGTTGAGCGCCTCACCATAGCCCGTATCGCCATCGACGATGAGTGGCAGGCCCGTCGCGCGCGCAATGGAGCGGACGGTGCTCGCAAGCTCCTCCATGGTCAGCACGCCGAGATCGGGAAGACCGCGGCTCGCCGTCACCGCCGCGCCCGAGACGTAGAGCACATCGAAACCCGCCTCGCGCGCGATGAGGCCGGTCATGGCATCGTGCGCCCCTGGCGTGCGCAGGATGGCGCTTCCCGCGAGACGTTGGCGCAGCCGCTCGCCCATTCGCTCTGCCGTGCCGCCATGCGGCTCGAGCCAAGTCGTCATCTGGATCTCCCAGCGTGTCCCTAGGGCCGGTACTCGGAGATCGAGTAGATCACAATCGGCTCCTCGATGAGCTTGATGGGTATCGGCCGGGTCGCAACGAGCTGGGGATTGTGCGGCGGCGGCGTCTTGTCCCGCGGCGGCGCCATCCAGAAGTCGCGACCGGGAACCCGGTCGAGGCCGAGTGGATAGATCGTCACCTTGTCGGGCTCGAACTTCATGCGCAGGAAGTTGCGATAGTCGCCGATGCGGAGCGCCGCGAAGGCATCTTCAGTGTGCATGCGCATTAGGCAGCCTGAGAGCACCCAATAGAGCCCCCACAGGAACCCCCCGATGAACCCGCCAATGAAGATCATCTCGATCGGGTACATCACGAAGCCCACGATCTGACGGATCTCCTTGTAGGGAAGCCCGCCCCCCTCCTCGACCGGACCGGCCGCCTCTTCAAGGGGCCGGAGCGGTGGCAACGCCTTGTCCCTCGGCAGGGGGATCGGGCGGCCGGTGCGCCGCGCGATGTCCTCGCGCTCGATGATCTGGCGCTGCTCGATGGCCTGACGCGTGATGGGCTCCAATGTCTCCGTGATGACGTCGCGCAAGATTTCCGGCTGCTGCTCGCGCTGCTGCCATACCTTGTCGACTTGGGTTTTGATGATCGGCGTGATCTCGTTGTGGAACAGCACGAGCGCGAGACCGAGCGCAAACATCGCGAAGGTATGCACGAGAAAGTGCGCTGAGCCGACCAGGAACTTGACGAGATAGTGCTTCCATCGTGGTCGCTCGACGGAGTCGACATACCAGCACAGGAGGAACCAGAGCCCGCCCATCATCGCAACGAGCGAGATCGAAACGAGCAGCGCCTGAATGAGGTAAAGGGGCATATAGGCGATAAGCCCCCAATAGGTCTCGGGTTTCACCACATCGATCTGGCCATTCGAGATGTTGTGCTGTCCGGCGACCGAGTAGAACTGCCAGGTGATCATCCAGTAGATGAAGCCGATGCCGACCCCGAAGAAGTAGTTGGTGAAGGGGAAGAAAAGCCCCTTGAGGCTCAGCAGGAAGCTCGTCGTCTTGCTTGGATAGACTTTGGCCGTGCGCTGCCTCGACCGTCGGCGGCGCGCCTCCCGGCGCGTCGGCTGTTCCGATGGAGCTCCCGGCGTTTCGGCGGTTGCGTCATTGGGCGTGTTGTTCTTAAGGCGCAGGTCGTGCCGCTCAGCCGTCACTCCGGCTTCGGGCACATACTTGGTCTCGAGCCCATCTGGGGCCGCCACATTCGGATTGGGCCAGGTGATGGAGATCTCGTTCTTCAGCGTGTGCGTCGGATGCAGGAACGACCCGCCGCCTCCCGACGTGAAGAGATGCACGTCGATGCCTGGCGCATAGTAGCGGTTGTAGTGGTGCCAGTCGCCGGCGATGACAGCGCAGATGTTGACGCCGCGGCGGCGCGCGATCGAGGTGATCTTGAAGAAGTTGGTATCCTCATCGAAACCCTGGTCGTCGGCGATCATCCAGGTCGGCTCGGCGAGGCAGATGATGAGGTTGTCGCCGGGCCCCATCAGGCCGGCGATGGCCTCGAAGTAGTTGACCTGGGAAACGTCGAGATACTGCGAGAACTGGATGTCGCAGCCCCAGATCCACCAGCGGTAGGGAAGCTCGATCGCCCAGTAGCTGCGGTGCTGCTTGCACTGCCAGCCGCCGATCTTGTTGCCGTTCTGCTGGGACATGCGATCGCGTGCCGAGCAGAACAGGCTGTCGAAGGCGGAGAGCCCGTCGTACCAGTCATGATTGCCGGGAATGGCGAACAGCTTCCGCTCGGCGGTGGGCACATGATAGGCCCAATCATAGGGCGTCTGCAGGCGGAGCTTGTACTCCTCGCGCGTTGCCTGCGGATAGCACTGGTCGCCGCCCATGATGAGAATGGACCCAGCCGTCAGCGGCTCCTCGACGCCATCGACCTTGAGATGGGGCTGCGCGAGCAGATAGGCCGTCGTGTAGGTCGGCACGAAGCCGTCGCCGATGTCTGCGATGTAGTCGATCCAGAAGGCGCCGTTCTCGCCAAGCGCGACACGCCGATCCGGATCGTCGCTGCGGATGTCGGAGTAGTTGTATCGGTTGATGATCGTCTCGACCGGGGCGACGTCCGTCGCCGCCTGGATGAGGCGCTGGTCGGCGTACTGCCCGAAGACCGACGAGATGATCGTGCGCACGCCGACGCGCGCGAGCAGGCGTGGCTCGTACCAGGCGACGAGGCCCGGCATCTCGCCGTTGTTGAGCTTCTCGATCGGAGTCTTATCCATCCCACCCCCCGACGAAACAGGAACATGAACGCGTCGAGCGGCCGGACACGCGCCAACTCGCACCGCGGAGTCCCACCCCGCAGCCGCCAGGGGAGCATACCACTCTAGCCGTCGTTAAGATGACAAGCGGAAATGTGCCCCGATGCAATTTCCTTGAGCACTGGCACTTCATTGCGACAGCGATCGAAGGCATGAGGACAGCGGGGATGGAAGTGGCAGCCGCTCGGCGGGTGGAGCGGGGAGGGGATTTCGCCCTTGATCGGGTGAAAGGTGCGCTTTTCTGTAGAGATGCGCGGCACCTCGGCCAGGAGCGCCCTGGCATAGGGGTGATTGGGGCCGCTGAACAGCTCCTCCGTCGAGGCCGCCTCGACAACCCGTCCAAGATACATGATCACGACGCGGTCGGTAATGTGCTGAACGACACCGAGATCATGGCTGATGAAGAGATAGGTCAGGTCGAATTCCGACCTCAGGTCCATGAACAGGTTGATGATCTGGGCCTGGATGGACACGTCGAGCGCGGCTATGGCCTCGTCGCAGACCAGAAATTCCGGGTTGACGGCGAGTGCGCGGGCGATGCCGATGCGGCTCCTCTGCCCACCCGAGAACTGGTGCGGATAGCGTCGTTTGAGCTCGGGATCGAGGCCGACCCGGCGCAGCATGTCATCGACGTAGGCCGTCATATTGGCCCGCGTCGTGATCCCGTGCACGAGCGGCGCCTCGCCGACGATCGTCTCGACGCGCGCGCGCGGATTGAGCGATGCGAACGGATCCTGAAAGATCATCTGGAGTGCGAGGCGCGCGGCGTGGGCCTCGGCTGCCGACAGCGCGTCGCGCGGCTTGCCCTTGAACTGGACTTTGCCTTCGGTCGGCGTCAGCAGGCCCGCGATCATGCGACCGAGCGTGGACTTGCCGCAGCCGGACTCGCCGACGAGCCCGACGACCTCGCCCTTGCGGATATCGAGGTCGACATGATCGACCGCGTGGACGGTCTCCTCGCGCACATCGGCGCCGAGATGACCGGCGATGCGTCCCGCGAGATCAGGCTTCCTGACAAAGCGCTTCGAGAGACCACGCGCGCTGACCAGGGGCTCCATGCTCATGGCGCAGCCTCCGCCGTAGCGGATTGCGGATCTCTCACAGGATTGAAGCAACGCACCTCGCGCCCGGGCCCAATGGCGCTGATCGGCGGCGGCTCGAGACAAGCGTCGATTGCCTGCGGGCAGCGCGTGCGGAAAGCACAGCCCTTCGGGAGGTTGATCAGTGAAGGCGTCATGCCCGGGATCTGCGCGAGCCGCCTCCCCCGGACATTGTGACTCGGAACGGAGTTGATGAGGCCCCGCGTGTAGGGGTGGCGCGGCGCGTTCACGACATCGGCCGTGCGGCCAGTCTCGACAATACGGCCCGCATACATGACCGCGATGCGATCGGCGAGAGACGAAACCACGGCAAGATCGTGCGTGATCCAGATCATCGCCGTGCCTGTACGCGCGCACAGCGCCTGGGCCTCGGCAAGGATCTGCGCCTGGATGGTCACGTCGAGCGCCGTCGTCGGCTCGTCGGCAATGATAAGGTCAGGCTTGTTGATGAAGGCAATCGCGATCGCGACGCGCTGGCGCATGCCGCCCGAAAGCTCATGCGGGTAGTTCTTGAGGCGGCTCTCGGGCGAGGGAATGCCGACCTCGGCGAGAGCGGCGCGGGCGCGCTCAAGGGCCTCGGCTTTGCTTACGCGATGGTGCACGCGCACGGTCTCGATCATCTGCGTGTCGATGCGCAGGACCGGATTGAGCGTCATCATCGGGTCCTGAAAGATCATCGCAATGCGGTCACCGCGCAGCGATCTCAACTCCTCGTCGCTCGCCGTGGTGAGCTCTCGGCCCTTGTAGCGGATCGAGCCTTCGACAATGCGGCCCGGCGGATCGATAAGGCCGAGGATCGAGAAGCCGGTAATCGATTTCCCCGAGCCCGACTCGCCGACAAGGCCGAGGATCTCGCCGGGATCGACATGCAGTGACACGCCGTCGACGGCCTTGACCACGCCCGCCTTGGTGAAGAAATGCGTCGCAAGCCCGTCGACGGCGAGCGTCGGTTCCTTTGCCCTCTGATCCGGCCCCGTCATTTGCTGAGCCTCGGATTGAGGACATCGCGAAGCTGGTCGCCGACGAGATTGATCACGACGATGGTCGCGAGCAGCACGAGCCCAGGAAAGAAGCTGATCCAGTAGTCGCCCGAGAGCATGTACTGGAAGCCATTCGAGATGAGCAGCCCGAGCGAAGGCTCGGTCTGCGGCAGGCCGACGCCGAGGAACGAGAGCGTGGCTTCGAGCGAGATCGCGTGCGCCGTCTGTACGGTAACGACCACGATCAGCGGCGGCAGGCAGTTCGGCAGGATGTGGCGGAAGAGAATGCGACCGTTCGAAAGGCCGAGACAGCGCGCCGCCTCCACGTATTCCTTGCGGCTCTCGACGAGCGCGGAGCCGCGGACCGTGCGCGCATAGTACGCCCACTGCACGGTCACGAGCGCGATGATGATCTTGTCCACACCCTTGCCGAGAATCGCGATCAGCATCAGCGCGACCAAGATCGCGGGAAACGAGAGCTGCAGGTCGACGATGCGCATGATGAGGCTCTCGGTCCGCCCACCGACGTAGGCAGCTATGAGCCCTATGGCCGCGCCGACCGCCATGGCAATGAGGCCGGACAGGACACCAACCAGCAGCGAAATGCGCAGACCGTAGAGCATTGCGCTCACGAGGTCGCGGCCGGCTCCATCCGTGCCGAGCCAGTGCGTATACTTGCCGCTCGATGCCGGCGTACCGGGCTTGAGGCGGCTGTCCATGATATCGACCTGAGCGAGATCATAGGGATTTTGCGGCACGATCCATGGCGCGATCAGTGCCAGTAGCATCGTCACAACGAGCAGGATGAAGGCGAAGGTGGCCAACCGGCTCTCGGTGAAGTCGGCAACGAAGCGCGCGAACGGCGTCTGCACCGCCGGCTGGCGGACGGGAGCCGCCACAGGTCCTGCATCGGTGACGCTCATGTGGCCTTCTCCCCGATGCGCACGCGCGGATCCAGGACCGAGTAGAGGATGTCGACCACGAGATTGATGATCACGAACAGCAGGACGATGATGATGAGGTAGGCGACGATCACGGGCCGATCGAGCGTCTGGATCGAGTCGATCAGCAGCTTGCCCATGCCTGGCCAGGCAAAGATCGTTTCGGTGACGACCGAGAAGGCAATGAGATTGCCGAACTCGAGGCCGAGCACCGTCACCACGGGGATCATGATGTTCTTGAGAAGATGCACGCCGACGATGCGGCCCATCGAGACGCCCTTGGCGCGGGCGAATTTAATGTAGTCTTGGTGGATGGCCTCGCGCGTGCCGGCGCGCGTCAGGCGGATCACGAGGCTGATCTTGAGCAAGGCGAGGTTGAGCGCCGGCATCGCGACGTGGCGCAGGCCGTCAATCGTGAAGAGGCTCGACGTGATGCCAAGGAAGGTCGCCGTCGGCCCGCGCCCCGTCGAAGGGAGCCAGCCGAGCATGACGGCGAACACCATGATCATCATGATACCGACCCAGAAGGTCGGCAGCGAAAAGCCGAGGATCGACGTCGCCATGATCGACTTCGAGATGAAGCCGTTGGGCTTGAGGCCGGCATAGAGGCCGAGCGGGATGCCGATGAAGATCGACATGAGCGTCGCGGCAATCGCGATCTCGAGCGTCGCCGGCATCCGCTCGACGATGAGCTTCAGCGCCGATGTGCCGTGAACGAAGGACGTGCCGAGATCGCCTGTCAGCGCGCCCTTGATGAAGTGGAAGTACTGAATCCAGATCGGCTGATCGAGCCCGAGGCGCCGGATCGTACGCTCGATCTCGGCCTGGTCGGCCTGGGGATCAATGAGCAGGTAGACCGGATCACCGACGACGTGCAGGCCGAGGAAGACGATGACCGACATCGCCAGGACGACGGCAGCGCTCTGCATGAGGCGGCGGATGATGTAGGCGGTCAAGCGAGGCTCCGAACGAATGCGTCACCGCCCCCCGCGAACGCGTGGGGGCGGCTTGCGCGTTGCGCCCTACTGCTCGCTCACGCTCATCGCAATAGTGTACTCGTCGGCGCGCGGCGTATATTGCATCCCCTTGCGCGTCGCCCAGGTATTGAGCTGGTAGTGGCTGACGATGACGGCCACATCCTCGATGGCAATCTCGCTCGCCTTAGCCAACAGCTCGGCGCGCTTGGGGTCGTCCACCGTGGCAAGAGCCTCCTCGATCGCCTTGTCGAGTACCGGATTCGAGTAGCGGCCGCGGTTCACCGGCCCCATGCCCTTGACCTTGTCGAAGGTAGCAACGAGCGACTTCAGCGGCGAGGAGACCTCGCCCGTGCCGGCGCCCCAGCCGAGCAGCATGAAGCTGAACTCCGGGTTGCCATTGGCGCCGGTCGTGGCGCGCGTGAAATACACGGCGCCCGGCATGGTCTCGACCTTCGTCTCAACGCCGATGCGCGTGAACATCTGCGCTACAGCCTCGGCCATGCGGGCGTCATTGATGTAGCGCCCATTGGGGCTGTGAAGCGTCATCTTGAAGCCCTTGGGATAGCCGGCCTCGGCAAGCAGCTTCTTCGCTCCCTCGATGTCGAAGGTCTCAGGCTTCAGCTTCTTCGATGTGCCGAAGAAATCGTCCGCCAGGAACTGAGAAGCCGGCACCGCCGCCTTCTCCATCAGGCGATCGACGATCGCGGGGCGATTGATGGCCTTCGACAGGGCGAGACGGACGCGTTTGTCCTTCAGGGGATTCTTGATCTTGGAGCCGTCGTTGGCCGTGATGAACGGGGACTCGTCACGCCACTGGTCCATGTGGAAGAAGATGACGCGGTTCGAGAGGCCCTGTCCGAGCGCGATCTTGGTATCGCCCTTGAGACGTTCGATATCGGTCGTCGGCACTTCCTCGATGACATCCACGTCGCCCGCCAGCAGCGCAGAGATGCGCGACGGCCCGGTCTTGATCGGGCGGATCGTCACCTTCGTCCACACGGGCTTCTCGCCCCAATGGTCTTCGTTGCGGACGAGGACGTAGCGGTCACCTTTCACGAACTCGGCGTACTTGTAAGGCCCGGTACCGATCGCCGCTTTTCCGGAGTTGAAATCGTCGGTCTTGGCACCGCTCGCAGCCTTCTTCGAGATGATCGCGATCGTCGCGAGATCATTGGGCATGAGCGGATAGGGCGCGGGCGTCGTCACGCGGATCGTCATGTCGTCGATCTTCGCGAACGTCTTGCCCTTCACATAGGTCGCGAAGCTTCCCGGACTGTTCTCGACGTTCGGCGCACGCTCCATGGAGAAAAGGACGTCGTCGGCCGTGAACGGCGAGCCGTCATGCCACTTGACGCCCGGCCGCAGCTTGAACTCCCACGTCTTCTCGTCGATCGTCTTCCAGCTCGTCGCCAAACCCGGAATGGGCTTCATCTTGCTGTCGAAGTGCACCAGCCGTTCGAAGACGTGCGAGGTGAGGGCGTTGTTCGGGGTCAGGTTGTGGAAGTGCGGATCCATCGACGAGGGCTCGGCGGAAAGCGCCATCCTCAGCTCTTTCGCTGTCGCGGCAAATGGCGCGGACAGAGCCAGACCTGCCGCGACCAGCGCCGTCAGGATCGTCTTCGATCGATACATTCGGATTCCCTCCTCCATCGGCGCACGCGCCGTCCCCCTTCGGGCAAGCACAAGCAACAGCGCCGGGCGGGCTGCTAGCCCGTCCGGACATGCGCGCAACGTAGCATAAGATCGGTGTCTGCCAAGCGGATCGGCGCGCCTCCAAGCGCGCCGGTCAGCGCTCTCTACCAGGTCCGACGCGAGCCGACATCGATGTGGAAGAATCCACGGCGATAGAACTTCAGCCCGCCGACCGACGCATGATTGCGCAGGAAGGCGTAGACGCCACGGGCCCCGCGGCCATGCACCCGGAAATCGACCGCGTTCCCGGAGAGGTGATGCGAATGACGCGCGCCACCGACCCGGGAATTGTGCCGGCGGCTACGGCAGGTCGAGTTGACCGTTACCGGTCCGAATGCACTCGCGACCTGATAGACGACCGCTTTCAGCCGCGCATTCAGGCAGGACGAGTTCGCAACCCACTTCACCCCGCCTCCGGCCAGGCTCGTGCCGACCTCCGGCTTCGGCTCGTAGCTCCCGCCAAGGCTCGCGACCTGCACGCCGCGGCGACGCTTGGCGCCGGCTGTCTTCCTCGTCTTCTTCCCGCTCGAAATGCGGGGGCTGCCGCCGGTAAGGCTCTCGCGCGGTGCCTTCTGGCGGTGGACGCCGAGGCGCATTTTCCTGGCGCCGGACGTACGAGGCCCTTCGTACGATGCCTGTGCGTTGAACTGGTAGACTTCCTCGGCGGAGGCTGGACGGACCGACAACGCGGAGACGACCAAAACGCCGAGCACGACCGTACCCGCGACCGCCGCCATCCGGCGGCAGCTCTCGATGAACGTGCGCATTACTCGTGTACTCCCTGATGCGCCGGACCTCGACTGCAGATCAGTGTTTGCCCTGATCGGCTGACGTCCGTGCAAGCTCAGCCCCCGCTGACGATCACAGGGGTAGGGGCAACATCAGGCGATGTTAAGATCTTGTTTATCCTAATGGTTAACCGGCCGCAGGCGAGGCACCGACTATCCGCCCTCGTGAAAGCGGACCGGTTCGCCGATTGACGGGGTCAGTATTTCCCCGTCCCACATGACCGCGTGCCCACGCACGAAGGTCCCCACCGGCCAGCCGCGGACGCTGCCACCATCGTAAGGAGTCCATCCGGCGCGGGACTTTATCCAGTCGTTCGTGATGGTCATGGTGCGCGTGAGATCGACGACGGTCAGGTCGGCGTCATAGCCGACCGCGATCCGGCCCTTGCCGACGATCCCGAACAACCGCGCCGGGCCGTGGCTCGTCAGATCGACGAAGCGCTGCAACGTCAGGCGGCCGGCGTTGACGTGGTCGAGCATGACGGGAACCAGCGTCTGAACGCCGGTCATGCCCGAATGGCTTTCCGGATAGTGGTGGTCCTTTTCCTCGCGCGTGTGCGGCGCGTGATCCGAGCCGAGGACATCGACTGTACCGTCGGCAATGCCGGCCCAGAGCGCCTGCAGGTGGCGCCCATCGCGCACGGGCGGATTCATCTGTGCATAGGTGCCAAGCCGCTCGTAGCAGTCCGGCGCCATGAGCGTCAGATGGTGCGGGGTGACCTCGACGCTGGCCCAGGCCTTGTGCTCGCCGAGATAGGCCATCTCCTCCGCCGTCGAGACGTGGAGCACGTGGACACGCTTGCGGTAGCGTTCGGCCAGCCGCACGAGGCGGTCGGTGGCGATCATAGCTGCCACCTCATCGCGCCAAACGGGATGCGACGACGGATCGTTCGGCCGGCGCAGCCCGGCGCGCTCCCGGAGCCGCGCCTCGTCCTCGGCATGAAAGGCCGCCCGCCGCGAGATCGCCGCGATGACGCGCTCGAGCGTCGCTTCGTCCTCGATCAGCAGGTCGCCGGTGGAGGCCCCCATGAACACCTTGATGCCGGCGGACGCCTCAAGGTGCTCGAGATGCGGGATGTCGCCAACGTTTTCCCGCGTCCCGCCGACATAGAAGGCAAAGTCGCAGTGCATGCGCCCGCGCGCCCGCGAGACCTTGTCGGCGAGCGCTCCCTCACTGGTAGTCAGCGGCTTCGTATTCGGCATCTCGAACACGGCGGTGACGCCGCCGCTGACGGCCGCCAGGCTGCCAGTCGCCAAGTCCTCCTTGTGCTCGAGGCCCGGTTCGCGGAAGTGCACCTGGGTGTCGATCACGCCCGGAAGCACATGCAGATCCTTGGCGTCGATCACCTCGGCGGCTCTTCCCCCGGCAAGGTCGCCGATGGCGGCAATGCGTCCCGCGATGATGCCGATATCGCGGACACCTTCACCGTCGTGATTGACGACGGTTCCCCCCTTGAGGATAAGGTCGAACAGTTCTGCCATACCGGCCTCCAGGAACGCTTGCTGCGCCGCCGCACGCGGCTTGCTCCCCGGCGCGAGATACCCCAGATGAGAGGGACGCGCCAGCCGCCTGCTACTGCGAGCGGGGCCCAGCGCGCAGGAGTTGCGATGAAATGAGCACCACTGTTGTCGCGCTGCTTGCCGATCGCGGCGTCGTGTCGCTGTCGGGTGCCGACGCGACCGACTTCCTCGACAATCTCGCCACCAACGATCTCTCGGGGATGCGCACCGGCGAGGCCCGCTATGCCGGTCTGCTCACGCCGCAGGGGAAAATCCTTTTCGAGTTCTTTGCGCTGAGGACCGAGGAGGGCTTTTTGCTCGATACGCGTGCCGATCGCGCGCGCGACCTCCTCAAACGGCTCACGATGTACAAGCTGCGCGCGAAGATCGCGCTTGCCGACGTCTCATCGGACTACGGCGTCGCCGCAGCCTGGGGTCCCGCAGCGCCGACGATCGAGGCCGGGTGGTGCTTTGCCGATCCGCGGAATGCGGATCTCGGGTGGCGAGTGATCGTGCCGCGCGCGCAGCTCGCGGAACTCACCGGCGAGATCGTGCCGGAAGCGCTCTACCACGAGCGCCGCGTGACGCTCGGTGTGCCTGAAGGCGGTTTCGATTACACGCTCGGCGATACCTTCCCGCACGAAGCGAATTATGACCGCCTCCGTGGCGTCTCCTTCACGAAGGGCTGCTTCGTCGGCCAGGAGGTCGTCGCGCGCATGCAGAACAAGACGGTCGTACGCAAGCGCGTAACGCTGGTCACCGGAACCGAGCCGCTGACCTCGGGATCCGAGATACGCATCGGGGCGGCGATCATCGGCACGGTCGGCACGGTTGCCGGCCCCCATGGCCTCGCGCTTCTCCGGATCGACCGCGCCATCGAGGCCGCCGACAAGGGCGAGCCGCTGGTTGCCGGTACGGCTACGGTGACGGCCGATGCGACAACGCTCAATCGTTACCGCGCGAGCGCGGCTGCAAGGACATCCACACCATGACCAACGTCGAAGAGATCGTCCGCTGCGGCTGGGTCGGCATTTCGGATACTGAATACACCCGCTACCACGACGAGGAGTGGGGCGTTCCCAAGTCGGACGATCGCGCTCTTTTCGAGAAGCTCATCCTCGAAGGCTTCCAGGCGGGGCTTTCCTGGCTCACGATCCTCCGGAAGCGCGAGAATTTCCGCAAGGCCTTCCACGCCTTCGATGCCGAGCGCATCGCGCGCTTCGGGACCCGCGACGTCGAGCGGCTCATGGGCGATGCCGGCATCATCCGCAACAAGGCCAAGATCGAGGCGACGATCGAGAATGCCCAGGCCTATCTGCGCCTCAGGGATCGCACGAGCCTCGGGAAGTTTCTCTGGGATTTCCTCGATGGCAAGCCGCTCGTCCATGAGCGCCGCACCCTGCGCGACATCCCGCCCGAGAGCCCCGAGTCCAAGGCCATCTCCAAGGCGCTCAAGAAGGAGGGCTTCCGCTTCGTCGGCCCGACTACCGTCTACGCCTTCATGCAGTCCTCGGGCTTCGTCAATGATCACCTCGTCGACTGCCACAGGCACGGGCCATGCGCCGCCCTGCAGCGCAAGTTCAAGGCCCCGAAGAAATGACCGGCGCGCCGCACATCGACGACAAGCCACGGGCGTGGCAGCGGATGCTGTCGGGTCGCCGCCTCGATCTGCTCGCGCCGTCACCGGATGACATCGCGATCGAGGACATCGCGCACGGCCTTGCACGCGTCGCGCGCTGGAACGGCCAGACGCACGGCGAGCACGCCTTCTCGGTTGCAGAGCACGCCGCGCTCGTCGAGAAGATCACGAGCGTCCTCAATCCTGCGTGGGAACGGCGCTGGCGTCTTGCTGCGCTACTGCACGATGCACCGGAGTATGTGATCGGCGACCTCATCAGCCCGTTCAAAGCGGCAATCGGATTCGACTACAAGGCTTTCGAGAACCGGCTGCTCGAAGCCATCCATGTGCGCTTCGGCTTACCCGCCAAGCTCCCCCGTGAGATCACCGCGGCGATCAAGGAGGCGGATCGCATTGCCGCCTATT
>CAUJKI010000101.1 GCA_963205015.1 Pseudomonadota bacterium | reverse complement strand
AAAAGTGGGCCGCCGCCTCGGGCCGCGGTGGCTCGTCGAGGAAGGCCTGCAGCCGGGCGAACGCGTCGTAGTCGAGGGTTTGCAGAAGGCGCAGCAAGGCGTGGTGGTGAATCCGCAGCCGTGGACGCCACCCCAGCCCTGATCCCGCCGAGGAGAGGAATCATCCGAGCCGGCCGAATTCGACAATCAACTAGCCCACCGCACCATGTCCCGCTTCTTCATCAACCGCCCCATCGTCGCAATCGTCATCGCGATCGTCATGACGATCGCCGGCGCGGTCGCTTTGATCCAATTGCCGGTGTCGCAGTATCCGAGCATCGTCCCGCCGGAAATCCAGGTCCGCGCCAACTACACCGGCGCCGATGCGCAGACCATCGAGCAATCCGTGGCCACGCCCGTCGAACAGCAGATGAGCGGCGTGGACCGGAGCAATTTCATCCAGTCGGTGAATGCCAACGGCTCGATTCGCATGACGGTGAACTTCGAGGTCGGCACCGATCCGAACGTCGACCACATCCTCACCCAGATGCGGGCGAACCAGGCCGGTTCGCAGCTCCCGGCCGACGTGGTGAGCGCGGGCGTGTCGGTGATCAAATCGACCTCCGCCCCGCTGCTGCTTATCGGGCTGCAATCGCCGAAGGGCACCTACGACAACGTCTTTCTCGCCAACTACGCGAACATCAACCTGGTGGATCAGCTCACGCGCGTGCGAGGCATCGCGAACGTGAATGTCTTCGGCGCGGGCCAGTACGCGATGCGCCTGTGGGTGAAGCCCGACCAGCTCGCCAAGCTGGGCGTCACTGTGAGCGACATTGTCACCGCGATGCGCGCGCAGAACACGGTGAATCCCGCCGGGCAGATCGGCGGCGAGCCGGCGCCGCCCGGCCAGGAATTCACCTACACGGTGCGCACGCGCGGCCGCCTGACGAGCACCGAGGAGTTCGAGCAGATCGTCGTCCGCGCGAATCTCGATGGCTCGCTGCTGCGGGTGAAGGATGTCGCGCGCATCGAACTCGGCGCGCAGATCTACAACGTCCAAGGCCGGCTCGACGGCAAATCCGCCGCCAACCTCGCGCTCTATCAGCTGCCCGGCACCAATGCGCTGGAGGCCGCGGAAGGCGTGAAGGCGCTGATGGAGCGGGTCTCGCAGCAGTTCCCCGCCGACATGACCTACACGGTCGCGCTCGACACCACCCGGGCGGTGAGCGCCGGCATCGAGTCCATCGTCCACACGCTGTTCGAAGCGATCGTGCTCGTGCTCATCGTGGTGTTCCTCTTTCTGCAGGGCTGGCGCGCGACGTTGATCCCGCTTTGTGCGGTGCCGGTGTCGCTCATCGGCACGTTCCTGCTGTTCCCGGTGTTCGGGTTTGGCATCAACACGCTCGCGCTCTTCGGCCTGGTGCTGGCGATCGGTCTGGTCGTTGATGACGCGATCGTCGTCGTCGAGGCGGTCGAACATCACATCGAACACGGGCTGTCGCCGCGCGAGGCGACGCTCAAGGCGATGCAGGAAGTTTCCGGGCCGGTCATTGGCATTGCGCTGGTGCTCACGGCGGTGTTCGTGCCGACGGCGTTCATCCCGGGAATCACCGGCAGCATGTATCAGCAGTTCGCGCTCACCGTTTCGGTCTCGGTCATTCTCTCCGCCTTCAATGCGCTGACACTCAGCCCCGCACTCTGCGCGATGCTTTTGAAACCGCGGAAACCGGCGCGCGGCCCGCTCGGGTGGTTCTTTGCGCGGTTCAACCGCGTGTTCGGCCGCATGACGGATGGCTACGTGAGCACGTCGCGCCTCGCGATCCGCAAGGGCGTGGTCAGCATGCTGCTGCTCGTCGCCTTCGCCGCGCTCGCCGGCTTCACCGGCTCCCGCCTCTCGCCTGGATTTCTGCCGGAGGAAGACCAGGGCTATCTCTACGGCTCGCTGCAACTCCCCTACGCCGCCTCGATGGAGCGCACGAGCGAGGCCGCGCGCAAGGTCGAGGCCGCGCTGCTGTCCACGCCCGGCGTCGCGCACGTCACGACCGTCGTCGGCTTCAATCTCCTCAGCACCGTCAACACGACCTTCAACGCATTTTTCTTCATCACGCTCAAGCCGTGGGGTGAGCGCACCGCGCCCGAGGAGCAATACGCGGCGATCAAGAAAACGATCAACGGGAAGCTCGCGGCCATCCCGGAAGGAACCGCCTTCGCTTTTCCGCCGCCGGCGATTCCCGGCATCGGCACGTCCGGCGGCGTCACGTTCATGCTCGAGGATCGTGCCGGCCGCGACGTCGCCTACCTCGGCGAGAATCTCCAGCGCTTCCTAGAGGCCGTGCGCCAGCGGCCCGAAATCGCCACGGCGACGAGCACGTTCCTGCCCGCCGTGCCACAGGTGCTCATCGACGTGGATCGCGACAAGGTGCTCGCCCAGGGCATCGACCTCACGCAGGTCAGCCAGACGCTGCAGGCCTTCATGGGCGGCTATTTTGTGAACTACTTCAACCGCTTCGGCCGGCAGTGGCAGGTCTTCGTCCAGGCCGAGGGCGAGTATCGCACCGAGGCGGAGAATGTCGGCCTGTTCCATGTGCGGAATGCGAACAACGAAATGGTCCCGCTCAGCACCGTGACGCGCGTGCAACCCGGCGCCGGCCCCGAGTTCACGATGCGCTTCAACCTCTACCGCGCCGCGCAAATCAACGCCAGCGCTGCGCCCGGCTACAGCTCGCAGGACGCGATGAAGGCGCTGGAGGAAACCTTCGCGGAAACCATGCCGGGCGAGATGGGCTTTGAATACGCCGGCATGTCCTTCCAGGAAAAGAAGGCGCAGGAAGGCGTTTCGCCAACGGTCGTCTTTGGCATGTCATTGCTCTTCGTCTTCCTCATCCTCGCCGCGCTCTACGAAAGCTGGAGCCTGCCCTTCAGCGTGCTGCTCGGCACACCCATCGCGGTCTTCGGCGCCTTCGCCGCGCTGTGGGCGCGCGGCATGGAGAACAACCTCTACGCCCAGATCGGCCTCGTCATGCTCATCGGCATGGCCGCGAAGAACGCGATCCTCATCGTCGAGTTCGCCAAGCTCGCGACCGAGCGCGGCACGCCGCTGCTGGAGGCCGCGCTCGAGGGCGCGCGCTTGCGCCTGCGCCCGATCATCATGACCTCCTTCGCCTTCATCCTCGGCTGCGTCCCACTCTGGCGCGCGACCGGCTCAGGCGCCGTGGCGAGGCAGGTCATGGGCACAACTGTCATCGGCGGAATGCTCGCCGCAACGCTGCTGGCGATCTTCCTCATCCCGGTTTGCTACTACGCCGTCGAGCGCCTCGCCGCGTGGCGTAAACAAGCTGCGCCCGAAGCCATACCGGAGGGCGGGAGCCGCGCGGCGACAACGTCGCAAGAATGAGCCGCGCCCACTGAACGCCACGACTTCACCGAGCATCGACGCACCTTGAAGAATCTATTCTTAGTGGCATTTTTGCTTCACGGTCGCCTGAGAAGTCAAAAGCCCGCAACTCGCTAGAATTGCGGGCTCTTAGAAATTGGCGTCCCCACGGGGATTCGAACCCCGGTTCTCACCGTGAAAGGGTGGTGTCCTAACCGGGCTAGACGATGGGGACGCAAAAGAACAAGGGGCAGGAC
>CAUJKI010000100.1 GCA_963205015.1 Pseudomonadota bacterium | reverse complement strand
TGATCGCCGGAAAAATCGGCGAGGGCGGACCGCCACTTGGCCCCGACAGCGAAGAGCCGCCGAGTACACTCGCACGGCAGGGACTGACGGGCGGTGGCTACCATCTCGGCTTGCGTGCTTTCTTCACCGCGTTGCGCGATGCCGGGGCGCGCTACGTGCTGGTGACGGACGGCTCGGCCGGCTCCTTCCTCGCCGACCGAGAATGCATTCGCTTCTGTCCGGCAGCACCGGCGACAGTCGCCGGCACGGCCGGCGCGGGTGACGCGTATGCGGCAACGCTCGCGTCATTCCTCGCGGAAGGGCGGACGCCGGAGGACGCCATGCGGGCTGCCGCACTCAATTCGGCATCCGTGGTCGGCTACATCGACACGCAGAGCGGCCTTCTCGGACATACCGCGCTCGATGCGGCGCTGGAGAATGCCGGCCGTAGACTCATGGTCAGTCGCTGGCAGATGTGATTGCCGGTGCAGGGTGGTTGTTTCCCATCCAAATATTGAGCAGACGCGCAGTCAAATAACGCCCTTCGAGGCCCTGGCGAGGAACGGTGGCTCCGTCCGACACCGGAGGTGTTGGCGCGTCATGCCTGTTCACGATGCGAAATACGCCAGCAACGCCCAAAAATTCGGCAAATCCCGCATCTTGCAGTTATTGTGCAGTGCACACAAAATGCAGGGATGAATGACCGTGCGCTGCTGCACATCCTCGTCATCGACGCGAACCGCATCCGGGCCTCCATCATCGAGGAGGGCCTCAAGGAGGCTGGCCAGGCGCGTGTGACGGTCATCGACGAGGCCAAGGGCCTGATGCGCCGGATCGTCGAGCTCGATCCGGACGTCATCGTCATCGATCTCGAAAGCCCGAACCGCGACGCGCTCGAGCACATGTTCCAGGTCTCGCGCGCCGCCAAGCGGCCGGTCGCCATGTTCGTTGACCGCACGGACGACGCCTCGATCGAGGCCGCCATCGATGCCGGCGTGTCCGCCTACGTCGTAGACGGCCTCAAGAAGGAGCGCATCAAGCCCATCCTCGATACCGCGATCCGCCGCTTCCGTGCCTTCGAACGCCTGCGCCAGGAGCTCGACCAGGCGCGCAGCGAGCTCAGCGAGCGCAAGCGGATCGAGCGCGCCAAGGGCATACTGATGCGCACACGCAATCTCAGCGAGGAGAGCGCCTATGCGCTCCTGCGCTCGACGGCCATGCAGCAGAACAAGCGTATCGCCGAAATCGCCGAAAGCTTGATCACGGCTGCCCGGCTGCTCGGCGAGGAGGAAGGCACATGAACCGCGTACGCGCCGGCGATCCAAATCTCGTGCGCATGGGCTTCATGCCCCTTACGGATTGCGCTCCCGTCGTGGCCGCGAGCCTGCTCGGTTTCGCGGAGGCCGAAGGCCTGCGCGTGAACCTCACCAAGGAGGCCTCCTGGGCGACTTTGCGCGACCGCATCGCCGTGCGCCATCTCGATGCCGCGCATATGCTGGCGCCGATGCCCATTGCGGCGTGTCTGGGCCTGACGCCGCTCGCCGATCGCCTCATCGTACCGCTCATGCTCGGCTTCGGCGGCAATACGATCACCGTGTCGCGCGGGCTGTGGGCCGATCTGAAGGCAGCCGGGGCACCGACACATCTCGAAGCCAAGGGCACCGTGCGCGCGCTTGCGGAGGTTGTCGCCGAGCGGCGGCGCCGGGGCGTGGCAAAGCTCGTATTCGCCGTGGTCCATCATCACTCGGCGCACACCTATCAGCTCTCCTATTGGCTTGCCGCCGCGGGCATCGTGCCGAATGTCGAGATCGACATCGTGGCGGTGCCGCCGCCGCTCATGCCGGCCGCGCTTGCGGCGGGACAGATCGACGGCTTCTGCGCCGGCGAGCCGTGGGGGCGTGTTGCATCCGTTGCGGGTTGCGGCCGCTGCGTGACCACGAACATCGCCATATGGCGCGCAAGCCCCGAGAAGGTCCTCGGCGTGGCACAGGACTGGGCTGAGGCAGATCCCGAGCGTCACTTTCGCCTAATCCGCGCCGTCTACAAAGCTGCCGTATGGTGTGATGATCCGGCAAACCGCGAGGAGCTGGCGCGGCTCCTAGCGCGCCCGGAGATCTTCGACCTGCCCGTGCCGATTCTACAGGCCAACCTCGAAGGCCGTATCATGATCGATGACGGCGAGGAGATCCGTGTCGGCGGTTTCCTGAATTTTTCGGCGTCGGCTGCGACCTTCCCCTGGAAGAGCAATGCGGCGTGGTTCTATTCGCAGATGGTCCGCTGGGGAGAAACGAAGATGAGCGCGGAAGGATATGCACGCGCCCAGGCAACCTACCGGCCGGATCTGCATCGCACCGCCCTCGCGCCTCTCGGCGTGTCGCTACCGACGGCCAATGCCAAGATCGAAGGGTCGATCGACGTCGAAACAGCGGTGCCGTCAACCGTCGGACGTCTCTTTCTCGCGCCCGACAGCTTCTTCGACGGGGGCGTTTTCGATCCCGAGCAGATCGACGCGTACCTCGCATCACAGCCAGTCAAAGCGGCGGCGCAACGCTGATGCACGAAATCGTTGCGCTGCACAATAAGCACGCAATCGCCCGATTTCCTGGCGCCTCCGATGTGGCCCAAGCCCTCCTCGTCGATTGCGCGAATGAAGTCTAATATTCTGATCTAGAAAGGATTTTAGAAACATCCTGAAACTGGCACGCTTCCTGCTCTGAGGATTAACCAAAGCCAGTCCCAGTTTTCCCAGCCCAACGACGGGCTACCGGCAGCGCCGCCGACAGACGCAACGGCCTTCATCGAAGGTCCCAGCGTCCTGTCGCGGCGCTTTTTTTTGCCCGGAGCCGGGCGGAGCACAAGCAAAAGCGGGGAAGCCGACGAACTGACAACGGCGCAAAGGGATCAACGAGGAGCACACGCATGAGCAAGACGAGAGCTTCGAAGACCGTCCTTCGTTTGTCGGCAACCGGCAGCGCGATCGACCGCCGCACGTTCGTTCGGCAGGCCGCGGCTACGGCAGCGACAGCCGCGCTCATCTCGGCAATCAAGACAGCTTTCCCCGGCGGTGCGTTCGCACAAGGCAGCGGTCCGGAGGTGAAAGGCGCAAAGCTCGGCTACATCGCGCTGACGGACGCCTCCTCGCTCGTTATCGCCAAGGAGAAGGGCTTCTTCGAGAAGCATGCGGTGCCCGATGTCGAGGTCGCCAAGCAGGCCTCCTGGGGCGCGACGCGCGACAACATCGTGTTGGGTTCGGAAAAGAACGGCATTGACGGCGCACACATTCTCTCGCCGATGCCCTACCTGATCTCGACAGGCAAAATCACCCAGAACAACGTCCCGACGCCCATGTATCTCCTGCTGCGCCTCAATCTCGACGCGCAGGCGATCTCGGTCTCCAACGACTTCAGGGATCTCAAGGTCACGACTGACGCCAAGCCGCTCAAGGCGGTGTGGGATGCGAAGAAGGCCGCCGGCAAGGAGGTGAAGGTCGCGATGACCTTCCCTGGCGGCACGCACGATGTCTGGATCCGCTACTGGCTCGCCGCCGCCGGCATCGATCCCGACAAGGATGTCTCGCTCATCACGGTGCCGCCGCCACAGATGGTCGCGAACATGAAGGTCGGCAACATGGATGCCTTCTGCGTCGGCGATCCATGGCACGAGCAGCTCGTCAATCAGGGCATCGGCTACACGGCGTGCACGACCGGCGAACTCTGGTTCAAGCATCCCGAGAAGGCACTCGGCATGCGTGCGGACTGGGTCGACAAGCACCCGAAGGCGGCTGAAGCCATCATGATGGCCGTCATGGAAGCCCAGCAGTGGTGCGAGAAGCGCGAGAACAAGGACGAGCTCGCGGCTATCACTGGCAGGCGGCAGTGGTTCAACGTCCCCGTCGCCGACATGATCGGCCGCCTCAAGGGCGAGATCAACTACGGGCACGGTCGCGTTGAAAAGGACTCCAAGCAATATATGAAGTTCTGGAGCGAGCACGCCTCTTATCCGTTCAAGAGTCACGATGCGTGGTTCGTCACAGAAGACATCCGCTGGGGCAAGTTCGAGCCCGACATCGACATCAACGCACTCGTCGACAAGGTCAACCGCGAGGATCTCTGGCGGGCCGCCGCAAAGACGCTCGGCGTTGCAGCGGTCGACATTCCGGCCTCCACCTCTCGTGGCAAAGAGACGTTCTTCGACGGCAAGATCTTCGATCCCGCGGATCCGATGGCCTACCTCAAGTCGCTCGCGATCAAGCGCGCGATGGTCTGAGCCACCCTGTGACGTCCCCCGAAATCCTGACCGAGGAGAGCCAGTCGATGACGGCGCAAAGCGCGCACACTCTCATTGTGGACACTCCTGCTGCTTCCCCTGCGGTCCCTGCCGCGGTGCGCAGCAAGGAAGCGCAGGTCCTTGCCTTTGCGCCGCCCCGCGCGCCTTTGGGCGAACGCGTGTGGGGAACGGTGCAATCATGGCTCGCGGTGATCGTGCCGCCGATCATCGTGCTCTGTGCGCTGCTGCTCGTCTGGGAACTCGCCAGCAGCGGACCGAAGTCGAGCCTGCCGGCGCCGTCCAGGATCTGGGCGGACGCGAAGGATCTCATCGTCGATCCCTTCTTCGTCAATGGCCCGCAGGACATCGGCCTCGGACTACGCGTGTTGAAGTCGCTAGAGCGCGTCGTCATGGGCTTCGGCCTGGCGGCTGTTGGCGGCATTCTGCTCGGCGCGCTCGTCGGCCAAAGCGTGTGGGCCATGCGCGGCCTTGATCCGATCTTCCAGGTTCTGCGCACGGTGCCGCCGCTCGCCTGGCTGCCGATTTCGCTCGCCGCCTTCCGCGACGCGAACCCCTCTGCGATCTTCGTGATCTTCATCACCGCGATCTGGCCGATCATCATCAACACCTCTGTCGGTATCCGCAACATTCCGCAGGACTACCGCAACGTCGCCGCGGTGCTGCGCCTCAATCATCTGGAGTTCTTCTGGCGCATCATGATCCCCTCCGCCGCGCCCTACATCTTCACGGGCCTCAGGATCGGCATCGGGCTCTCGTGGCTGGCGATCGTCGCCGCCGAGATGCTCACCGGCGGCGTCGGCATCGGCTTCTTCATCTGGGATGCGTGGAATTCCTCGCGCCTCTCCGACATCGTCGTCGCGCTCGTCTACATCGGCGTTGTCGGCTTCGTGCTCGACCGCCTGGTTGCCGGCATCGGCCATCTTGCGACACGCGGCACGCAGGCAACCTGAGGAGAGACGCCATGATGCCATTTCTGAAGGTCGACCACGTCTCCAAGAGCTTCGCCCGCGGCAACGCGACGACCGAGGTCCTCCGCGACATCGATCTTACGATCGAGCGCGGCTCCTACGTCTCGATCATCGGCCACTCGGGTTGCGGGAAGTCGACGCTGCTCAATCTGGTTGCCGGTCTGACGTCCATAACCACCGGCGCCATCCTGCTCGAAAATCAGGAGGTACGCGAGCCGGGCCCAGATCGCGCCGTCGTCTTCCAGAACCACTCGCTCCTGCCGTGGCTCACGGTCTACGCGAACGTCAAGCTCGCCGTCGACAAGGTCTTCGGTGCCACAAAGCCGCGCAGCGAGCGCCACGACTGGACCATGCACAATCTCGAGCTCGTCCAGATGGTGCACGCGAAGGATAAGCTTCCCGCCGAGATCTCTGGCGGCATGAAGCAGCGGGTGGGTATCGCGCGCGCACTCGCCATGGAGCCCAAGGTCCTGCTGCTCGACGAGCCCTTCGGCGCACTCGACGCGCTGACGCGCGCGCACCTGCAGGACTCCGTCATGCAGATCCATGCCCGCCTCGGCAATACCGTCATCATGATCACGCACGATGTCGACGAGGCCGTTCTGCTCTCAGATCGCATCGTCATGATGACCAATGGACCGTCTGCGACGATCGGTGAGGTCCTTGACGTTCCGCTGCCGCGTCCCAGGAAGCGCCTGGAGCTGAGTTCCGATCCTACGTATCTGCGCGCGCGAGAGACCGTGCTCAAATTCCTCTATGAGCGCCATCGCGCGCCGGCTCTGCAGGCGGCATGAGCACAAACCCCAGCACCAAGGAGCTGCACGATGACACCATCCCAGGTCGATCTCGTCCAAGCCTCTTTCGCCAAGGTTGCACCTATTGCGGAGCCGGCAGCCGAGCTCTTCTATGGCCGCCTCTTCGATATCGCGCCCGAAGTGAAGCCGCTCTTCCATGGCGACATGAAGGAGCAGGGGCGCAAGCTGATGACAACGCTTGCCGTCGTCGTCAATGGGCTTAAGGCGCCTGAGAGCATCCTGCCGGCAGCGAAGTCGCTCGCGATCAAGCACGTCGGCTACGGCGTGGCCGCGGAGCACTACGCACCCGTCGGCGCTGCACTCATCTGGACGCTCGAGCAGGGCCTCGGCGACGCCTTCACAGCAGAGACACGTGAGGCCTGGATCGCGGCCTACACACTCCTCTCCGGCGTCATGATCGCAGAAGCCTACGCCAAGGCCGCATGAGCGGCGGAGACGGAAGCACCATGAAAAAAAAGCTCGTCATTATCGGCAACGGCATGGCGCCGGGGCGCGCGCTGGAGAAGCTTTTCGAGCTCGCGCCCGACGCCTACGACGTCACGATCTTCAATGCCGAGCCGCGGGTGAACTACGACCGCATCATGCTTTCGCCGGTGCTCTCCGGCGAGAAGACCTTCGAGGAGATCGTCATCCATGGTGACGGTTGGTATGTCGAGCGCGGCATCACGCTCTACAAGGGCCACGAGGTCGTCGAGATCGATCGCGCCACAAAGACCGTGCGCTCCGAGCCGGGCGAGGTCGCATCCTATGACAAGCTGATCATTGCCACGGGCTCGGTACCGTTCGTGCTTCCCGTGCCGGGCCACGATCTGGCTGGCGTGCTCACCTACCGCGATCTCGACGATGTCCACGCCATGCTGCTCGCCGCGCGCGCCGGCGGCCGTGCGGTCGTGATCGGCGGCGGCCTGCTCGGGCTCGAAGCCGCAGCCGGCCTCAAGGAGCAAGGCATGAACGTGACCGTGCTCCACCTCATGCCGACGCTTATGGAGCGTCAGCTTGATGTTGCAGCGGGCCATCTCCTCGAAAAGGCCGTGGAAGCGCGTGGCATCAAAGTCATCACCAAGGCGAACACGAAGGCGATCGTCAGCAGCGACATCCGCCTCGGCCCTGCACGGGTGCGGGCTGTCGAGCTGGAGGACGGTACACTCATTCCGGCCGATCTCGTGATCATGGCGATCGGCATCCGACCTAATGTTGCACTCGCCAAGGAGGCCGGACTCGAATGCAAGCGCGGCATTGTCGTGGATGCCGGAATGCGTACGAGCGACCCCGACATCTTCGCGCTTGGGGAATGCGTCGAGGTAGACGGGCAGGTCTTCGGCCTCGTCGCGCCGCTCTACGAGATGGCCGGCGTCGCCGCTTTGCACCTCTCAGGCGACGTGTCCCCCCGCTTCGTACCAAGTGCCACCGCGACCAAGCTCAAGGTTACCGGCATCAATCTGTTCTCGGCGGGCGACTTCGCCGATGGCAAGGATCGCCAGGAGATCGTTCTGCGCGATGCGGCACGCGGCATCTACAAGCGCCTCGTACTCAAGGACGATCGGCTGATCGGCGTCGTCATGTACGGCGAGACATCGGACGGCGCGTGGTTCTTCGACCTTCTGCGCAAGGGAACGGACATCGCGCCCATGCGCGATACGCTCATCTTCGGGCCGAGCTTCGCCGCAGGGGGGCCTGCCGACCCTATGGCGGCCGTTGCAGCTTTGCCTGACGAGGCGGAGATCTGCGGCTGCAACGGCGTGTGCAAGGGCAAGATCACGGGCGCCATCGACGCGTTCTCGCTCACATCACTCGAAGATGTGCGCGCGCGCACGAAAGCCTCCGCCTCATGCGGGTCCTGCACGGGCCTCGTCGAGCAGATTCTCAAGATCAAGCTCGGCGATCGCTACAATCCTGCAGCCATCCAGCCCATGTGCGGGTGCACGCATCTCGGGCACGATGACGTACGGCGCCTCATCGTCGCGCAGGAGCTGAAATCCATCCCCGCGCTCATGCAGGCGCTCGAATGGAAAACCTCCTGCGGCTGCGCCAAGTGCCGCCCGGCTCTCAACTACTATCTGCTGGCCACATGGCCCGGCGAATACCGGGACGACGGCCAGTCGCGCTTCATCAACGAGCGCGTGCACGCCAACATACAGAAGGACGGTACGTACTCGGTCGTCCCGCGCATGTGGGGCGGCATGACGAGCGCCAAGGAGCTGCGCGCCATCGCCGACATCGTCGATAAGTTCGCGATACCGAGCGTTAAGGTGACGGGCGGCCAGCGCATCGACCTACTCGGCGTGCGCAAGGAGGACCTCCCCGCGGTTTGGGGTGAGCTCAGCGATGCCGGCATGGTCTCCGGCGCGGCCTATGCGAAGGGCCTGCGCACGGTGAAGACGTGCGTCGGCTCGGACTGGTGCCGCTTCGGCACACAGGACTCGACCGGCCTCGGCATTCGCATCGAGCGCTTCATGTGGGGCTCGTGGACGCCTGCGAAGGTCAAGATGGGCGTCTCGGGCTGCCCGCGCAATTGCGCCGAGGCAACGTGCAAGGACGTCGGCGTCATTTGCGTCGAGTCCGGTTTCGACATCCATTTCGCCGGTGCCGCGGGCCTCGACGTGAAGCCGACCGACCTGCTCGGCCACGTCGACACGGAGGATGAGGTTGTCGAGGTAATCGCAGCGCTCGTTCAGCTTTACCGCGAGCAGGGGCGCTATCTGGAGCGCATCTACAAATGGGCGCGCCGCGTCGGAATCGAGTCCATCCGCCAACACGTGCTCGATGATACGGAACGGCGACGCGCGCTCCATGATCGCTTCGTCATCTCGCAGAAATTTGCGCAGATCGATCCCTGGGCGGAGCGCGCACGGGGCAAGGACGCGCACGAATTCCGGCCGCTGGCCGATCTCACGCGCGCGGAGGCCGCGGAATGACGTTGATGGACAAGGCCTGGATCGATATCGGCGCTCTCGACGACATTCCGCGTCTCGGCGCACGCGTCGTGAAGACGCCGCTCGGTTGCCTCGCCGTCTTTCGCGCCGAGAACGACGAGGTCTTCGCTCTCGACGATCGCTGTCCGCATAAGAACGGCCCGCTGAGTCAGGGAATCGTACACGGCCGCACAGTGACCTGCCCGCTGCATAGCTGGGTCATCTCGCTCGAGAGCGGCAGCGCGCAAGATTCCGACGAAGGTCAGGTCAAAACCTTCAGCGTGCGCGTCGACAACGGGCGCATCCTTATCGACGCCGATGCGCTGCTGGCGCGAGCGGGTTGAGGCATACCCATGAGTGGGGGCAGAATGAGGACGACCTGCCCCTACTGCGGCGTCGGCTGCGGGATCGTGGCGCGCGCCTTGCCCGGCGGCACGGCCGAGATCGCAGGCGATTCCAAGCATCCTGCTAACTTCGGGCGGCTCTGCTCCAAGGGCGCGGCCCTCGGCGAGACGCTGTCTCTCGATGACCGCCTCCTCTATCCGCTGATCGGTGGCGCCCGCGCAAGCTGGCATGAGGCGCTCGATCTTGTCGCCAAGAAATTCGCGGCGGCGATCGCCGAGCACGGCCCTGACAGCGTCGCCTTCTATCTCTCCGGTCAGCTCCTGACCGAGGATTACTACGTCGCCAACAAGTTGATGAAGGGCTTCATCGGTTCGGCCAATATCGATACCAACTCGCGGCTGTGCATGGCTTCGTCCGTTGCCGGCCACAAGCGCGCATTCGGTACAGATACCGTCCCCGGCATCTACGAGGACCTGGAGCTTGCCGATGTCGTCGTGCTCGTCGGCTCGAACCTCGCCTGGTGCCACCCCGTCCTCTATCAACGCCTCGCCGCCGCGCGCGACGTGCACGGCACGAAGGTCGTTGTCATAGATCCGCGCGAGACGGCAACATGCGAGATCGCCGACCTCCATCTGGCGATTGCGCCGGGCGCCGATGTTGCGCTCTTCAATGGCCTGCTCGCCCATCTCGTCGCGAGCGGTCGGCTCGATCAGGCATATGTAGCGCGGCACACACGCAACCTTCCCGCCGCGCTCTCCGCAGCCTCTGCCATGGACCTTGCCGAAATAGCGGCAACCACGGGTCTACCGTCGTCAAAGATTGCCGACTTCTACGAGCTGTTCGCCGGCACGGAGCGTGTCGTCACGGTCTACAGCCAGGGCGTGAACCAGTCGTCCGCCGGCACCGACAAGGTCAGCGCAATCATCAATTGCCATCTCGTCACAGGACGCATCGGCCGTCCTGGCACAGGCCCCTTTTCGGTCACGGGTCAGCCGAACGCCATGGGCGGGCGCGAGGTCGGCGGGCTTGCCAACATGCTTGCAGCGCACATGGAGCTCGACAATACCGAGCACCGCCGGGCCGTCCGGGCGTTCTGGCGAGCACCGACCATCGCCGAGAAGCCCGGCCTCAAGGCTATCGACCTCTTCCGTGCAGTCGAGGACGGGCGGATCAAAGCTCTCTGGATCATGGCTACGAACCCGGTAGTCAGCCTTCCCGAGGCGGATCGCGTGCGGGCGGCCCTCGCTGCCTGCCCCTTCGTCGCTGTCTCCGATGTCAGCCGCTATACGGATACGACGGCGCTCGCGCACGTGCTGCTTCCCGCGGCTGCCTGGGGCGAGAAGGACGGCACGGTCACCAACTCCGAGCGACGCATCTCGCGCCAGCGCGCGTTTCTTCCCTTACCCGGCGAAGCACGGCCGGACTGGTGGCAAATGGCCGAAGTGGCGCGGCGCATGGGCTTTGGCGATGCGTTTACCTATACGCATCCCTCCGAGATCTTCAGTGAGTATGCGCGGCTGACCGCCATCGAGAATGACGGCACGCGCGATCTCGATCTCAGCGGCGCCGCGGATCTGTCGCGCGATGCCTACGATGCGCTCGCACCCTTCCAGTGGCCGCGCCCCGCGGGCAGCGGTCCGAAAGAGACGCGGTTCTTCGCGAACGGCCGCTTCTATACACCCGATCGCCGCGCGCGCTTCGTGCCGACACCCTTCCGTGGGCTCGCGCAGGCACAGACGGCCGCGACCCCACTGACGCTCAACACGGGTCGCATCCGCGATCAGTGGCACACGATGACCCGCACGGCGAAAGCGCCGCGCCTCATGGCTCACGCGCCGGAACCCTTCGTCGAGATCCACCCTGTGGATGCGGCGAGATACACCATCGCAGACGGGTCACTCGCCGAGATCGAGAACGCCTCGGGAGCCATCGTCTGCCGCGCCGTCGTGACCGATCATCAGCACGCCGGCACGCTTTTCGTGCCCATGCACTGGACGGACCAGATTGCCAATTGCGCGCGTGTGGACACGCTCGTCGCCGCAATCACCGATCCGGTCTCGGGACAGCCTGAGCTTAAGGGTGCACCCGTCGCGATTCGCCCTTTCGAAGCGGCGTGGCAGGCATTCGCCGTCACATGCAGCGCGCCCACCCCGCGCGCCTGCGCGTATTTCGCCACGGCGGCGGTCAACGGCGGTTTCCGCACGGAGTTCGCGCTCCGTGAGGCGCCTGAAAGCTTCGATGATCTGGCGCGCCAATGGCTCTCGATTGGCACACGCGACGATATCGAACTGCTCGCCTATCACGACACGGCAGCCGGCCAGTATCGATTTGCCGCCTTCAGCGGCGATCGCCTCGTCGGCGCGCTCTTCGTGGCACGCGGCCTGCTCTCTTGCGCCCGTACGTGGATCGCCGCCCAATTGCTCGAACCGATGCCACCCTCTGTGCGCCTGCGGCTCCTCGCCGGGCGCCCGGGTGGCGAGACGAAGGACCGGGGCCCGATCGTCTGCGCCTGCTTCGAGGTTGGTCGCAATGAGATTTCCGAGGCCATCGCGAGACGCGGCGCCACGACGGTCGCTGCCGTCGGTGCGTGCGTGAAGGCAGGAACGAACTGCGGCTCATGCCGCGCAGAAATCAAGAGGATGCTCGATGCAGCTCGCGTCCCGGAAGCCGTCTGAGCAGGCGCCGCCGCGCATGGCTGTGCTGGCAACGCTTCCCGTGTTTCTAAGTCTTGGCGGCAAACGCGCCATCGTTGCCGGAGGCAGCGCTGCCGCCGCATGGAAGGCCGAATTGCTCGCCGCTGCCGGCGCCGACGTACACATTTTCGCAACCGATATCTCGACCGAGATGCAGGCACTCCTCACGCGTGGCGCGGCATCGGGCGCCCTCACCCTCCATGCCGAGCCATGGACCGCGGACAGGCTGGCCGGGGCCGCTATCGCGATTGCCGATGCCGAGGGTGACGGCGAGGCTGCCGCCTTCCATGCGGCTGCGTGCGCCGCGGGTGTCCCGGTCAACGTCATCGACAAGCCGGCCTACTGTCAGTTCCAACTCGGCGCCATCGTCAATCGCTCGCCTGTCGTCGTCGGCATATCGACGACCGGTGCCGCGCCTATCCTCGGTCAAGCCATCCGGCGCCGCATCGAGACGCTTCTGCCGCCGGCACTCGCAGCCTGGGGTCAGCTCGCGAGCACAATCCGCGGGCGCGTTGGGGCACACCTTCCAGCAGGCGCAGCGCGACGCGCCTTCTGGGAGACGTTCGTCGACCGTGCTTTCGGCCCCGCACCGACACGCGACGCGCTGGTGCGCCTCGACAACCTCATGGCTTCTCTTTCAGTGCACGCGCAGCCGGCCACCGGCCGCGTCACACTTGTCGGCGCCGGCCCGGGCGATGCCGAGCTTCTGACACTCAAGGCCGTTCGTGCGCTGCAGGCCGCCGACGTCATTCTCTACGACGATCTCGTTTCCGACGAGGTCCTGGAACTGGCACGGCGCGAGGCCAAGCGGATGCTGGTCGGCAAGCGCGGCGGACGCGAGAGCTGCTGCCAGGACGACATCAACGCGCTGATGGTGAAGGTTGCGCGGCAGGGACGCCACGTCGTG
>CAUJKI010000099.1 GCA_963205015.1 Pseudomonadota bacterium | reverse complement strand
AGCCAACGAAGGCATCATCATCATCGCCGCGACCAACCGCCCCGACGTGCTCGATCCGGCGTTGCTGCGTCCCGGCCGCTTCGACCGGCAGATCGTGGTGCCGAACCCCGATGTCGTCGGCCGCGAGAAGATCCTGCGCGTGCACATGCGCAAGGTCCCACTGGCGCCGGACGTCGATCCGAAGACGATCGCGCGCGGCACGCCCGGCTTCTCGGGTGCTGACCTCGCCAACCTCGTCAACGAGGCGGCTCTGCTGGCTGCGCGCCGGTCTAAGCGCATGGTCACGCAGGTCGAGTTCGAAGATGCCAAGGACAAGGTCATGATGGGTGCCGAGCGGCGCTCCATGGCTATGACCGAGGAGGAGAAGCTCGCGACCGCCTATCACGAGGCGGGGCACGCGATTCTCAACATCCTCGTTCCCGGCAACGACCCGCTGCACAAGGTAACGATCATCCCGCGCGGGCGCGCCCTTGGCGTCACCATGAGCCTGCCCGAGCGCGATAAGCTCAGCTACTCGAAGCAGTGGTGCGAGGCGCGTCTCGTGATGACCTTCGGCGGCCGCGTCGCCGAGCAGATCATCTACGGCATGGAGCACCTCAATACCGGCGCTTCGAGCGACATCACGCAGGCGACCGACCTCGCCCGGCGGATGGTCACTGAGTGGGGCATGAGCGACAAGCTCGGGCCGCTCCGCTACACCGACAACCAGCAGGAGGTCTTCCTCGGGCACGCCATCACGCAGCGCCAGAATATGTCCGAGGAGACGGCGCGTCTGATCGACGAGGAGATCCGCCGCATCGTCACCGGCGCACAGGCCAAAGCCTGGGAGGTGCTGGGCGCGAACCGCGACAAGCTCGAGGCCGTCGCGCAGGCGCTCATGGAGCATGAGACGATCTCGGGCGAGGAATGCCTCACGGTCATGCGCGGCGAGAAGATCGTGCGCCCGACTGACGACGACACGACCAAGGGGCCGACTGGCTCGGCGGTTCCCGTCGCCGGCCAGATCCGGCCGTCGCGCCCCGAGCCCGGTGCCGGCATGGAGCCGCAGCCGACCTGATCCCGGCTCCGACAACCGAAGCTTTCATATCGGGCCCGCCCTCCAGCGGGCCCGAATTGCATCAACTCTCGGCGGCATAACCTCTAAGGCGTGATACTCAGCGCAGTGGTGGTCGCCGCCCCGCTATATTGGTATCCACCCTCTCCAAGATCGCGTGGACACACACGAAGCACACGAAACCATGGCACAGCAGACCTACCTGCGCCCGAGCGCCCTCCTGACGCCGTCGCAGCCGCAGCGCGCGCTGCACGACGACATGATCCGCATTGCCGGCCGCACGGATCTTGCCGCAACGACTGGGGAGCTGATCCATCGCCGCGGCACCACGCGCGATATGTCGGAGCATCTGAGCGCAGGTGACGTGCGCCGGCGTGCTGTCAACGATGCCGCGATTGCAGCTCTCCTCGCGCGCCACGAAGCGCCGCGTGCGCCGCTCGCAGATCTGACGCTCGACCGGCCACAGCTCATGGGCATCGTCAATGTGACTCCCGACAGTTTCTCGGATGGCGGCGCCTTCGCGTCGGCACGCGCGGCCGTCGATCATGCTTCGAGACTCGAGGCGGAAGGCGCCGATATCCTCGACATCGGCGGCGAGTCGACGCGGCCGGGTGCAGAGCCCGTGTCGATCGAGGAAGAGATCAGGCGCGTGATCCCGGTCATCGAGGGTCTTGCGGGCCGAACGAAGGCGCTCATCTCCATCGATACACGCAAGGCCGAGGTCATGCGGCGGGCGCTCGCGGCGGGCGCACATATGATCAACGACGTCGCCGCGCTGACCTACGAGCCTCAATGCCTGGAAGTTGCGGCGGCGGCAGGCGCTCCCGTCATTCTCATGCACGCGCAGGGCGATCCACGCACTATGCAGGCGGCACCGCACTACGACGACTGCCTGCTCGATGTGTGCGACTGGCTCGCGGTGCGCATTGCGACGTGCGAGGCAGCAGGCATTTCGCGTGCACGAATTGTGATCGACCCTGGCATCGGCTTCGGCAAGACGCTCACGCACAATCTGGAGCTGCTGTCGGGCCTCACGCTGCTGCACGGGCTCGGCGTGCCCGTCCTGCTCGGAGCATCACGCAAGAGCTTCATCGGCATGTTGACGGGTGTGAAGAATGCACGCGAGCGCGTGCCGGGCTCCATCGCCGCGGCACTCGCGGGCGCCGCGCAGGGCGTGCAGATCCTGCGCGTACACGATGTCGCCGAAACGCGCCAGGCGCTGGCGGTATGGGAGGCCACGCGGCGCGGTCACGCCCCGTAGGTATGCTCCTGCCAGCAGGCGAAGCCGAGAACTGCGCAGTAGATGCCCGACGCGGTGTGAAAGAGTATGGGACCGCCCCATGCCGTGGCATGAGCGACGATCAGCACATCGGCAAAGCAGATCAGCGCCCCGAATCCGAGCCAGAGCGCGAGCGCCCGCCAGTCTCGCCAGCACGCGAATGCGATGATGAGCGCGCCGAGCCAGATGTCACGCACCGCAATGACGTAGTGCAGATGGATGGGCGCGGCCGGCATATCGATGCCGAAGAAGCGGGCGGCCGAGCGCGGCACGAGGCCGAAGCGCACGCCGATAAGCGCCAGAGCCACGCCCGCCGCGGTCGCGAGCCCCTGCAGCCATCGCCGACGGATGTGGTCCTTCATTGCAGCGAGCGCCTCGAGAACCGGACATGACAAAGGGCCGGGGCATGAACATGCCTCGGCCCTTGGCTTTGCCAGAACCAGCTCGCGATGGAAAGCCGCTTACTCCGCGGCTTCCTCGGTCGTCCGCCTGCGACGGCGGACCGGCGCGCCTGCGCCCTCCTCGGGGCCGGACAGCGCGCGCTCGGAGGCGAGCCGTGCCTTCTCCGCCGCGATGAGCTCATCACGCTTCGCCGCGACGCGGCGCAGACGGCGCAACATGCCGCCCGTACCGGCCGGGATGAGCCGCCCGACGATCACGTTCTCCTTGAGACCCTCGAGCGTATCGACCTTGCCGTTGACGGCGGCCTCGGTGAGCACGCGCGTGGTCTCCTGGAAGGACGCCGCCGAGATGAAGCTGTTCGTCTGCAGCGATGCCTTGGTGATGCCGAGCAGAACGGGCTTGCCCGAGGCCGGACGTTTGCCCTCCTTGTGGAGACGCAGGTTCTCCTCATCGAGCTCGGCCTTGTCGACCTGCTCGCCCTTGAGGAGATGCAGGCTCTCACCCGGATCCTCGATCTCGATCTTCTGCAGCATCTGGCGGACGATCACCTCGATGTGCTTGTCATTGATCGTCACGCCCTGCAGACGATAGACGTCCTGGACTTCCTTGATCAGGTAGCGCGCCAGCTCCTCGACACCCTTGATGGCAAGGATGTCGTGCGGTGCCGGGTGACCGTCGTAAACGAAGTCGCCCTTCTCGACACGGTCGCCATGCTGCACGGCAAGGTTCTTGCCGCGCGGAATGAGATATTCGACCGGCGTCGCGTTCTCGTCTTCGGGACGGATCGTGATGCGCTGCTTGTTCTTGTAGTCCTTGCCGAACTCGACCGTACCTGACACCTCGGCGATGATCGCATGATCCTTCGGACGACGTGCCTCGAAGAGCTCGGCAACGCGTGGCAGACCGCCCGTGATGTCGCCCGACTTCGCGGACGCCACCGGGATACGGGCGAGCACGTCGCCCGCCTTGACCTTGGCACCACGATCGACCGAGAGCACGGCATCGACGGGAAGGAGCGCACGGGCGTCGCCGCCACGCGCGAGCTTCACATTCTTGCCACCCTTGCCCTCCTTGATCACGACCGCAGGCTTCAGGTCCTGGCCACGCGGGCTCGCGCGCCAGTCCATGATGACGCGGTTGGTCGTGCCCTTGACTTCGTCCGTCTGCTCGTTGACCGAGACGTTCTCGACCAGATCCTCGAAGTCGACGACACCGTCGACCTCGGTGAGGATAGGACGCGTGTAGGGATCCCACTGGGCGAGGCGTGTGCCGCGCTTCACGGTATCCCCTTCATCGACGTGCAGACGGGCGCCGTACGGCACCTTGTGCGTCGCAAGCTCCTTGCCGCCCTGGTCGAAGATCACGATCGCCGTCGCCCGACCCATGGCAATGAGGCGGTTCTGGCTGTCGCGAACCAGGTTGCGGTTCTTGATCCGCACCGTGCCGTTGAAGTTCGACTCGATGAATGACTGATCGACCGTCTGCGCAACGCCGCCGATGTGGAACGTGCGCATGGTGAGCTGGGTGCCCGGCTCGCCGATCGACTGCGCCGCGATGACGCCGACGGCCTCGCCGATGTTGACCGGCGTGCCGCGCGCGAGATCACGCCCGTAGCACTTGCCGCAGACGCCGATCTCGGATTCGCACGTCAGCACGGAGCGAATGCGGATCTCCTGCACCTGCGCCTTGTCGACAAGCTCGATCTCGCGCTCGACCATCAGCGTACCGGAGGGGATGATCACCTCCTTGGTCGCCGGATCGAGCACGTCCTCAGCGGCCGTGCGGCCAAGCACGCGCGCGGACAGCGGCACGATGACCTCGCCCGAGTCGACGACGGCCTGCACGCTGATACCGTGATCCGTCCCGCAGTCCTCCTCGGTGATGATGCAGTCCTGCGCTACGTCGACGAGGCGGCGGGTCAGATAGCCGGAGTTGGCTGTCTTCAGCGCCGTGTCGGCAAGGCCCTTGCGTGCACCGTGAGTCGAGTTGAAGTACTCGAGAACAGAGAGGCCTTCCTTGAAGTTCGAGATGATCGGCGTCTCGATGATCTCGCCCGAGGGCTTGGTCATCAGGCCACGCATGCCGGCGAGCTGCTTCATCTGCGCGGGCGAGCCACGCGCACCTGAATGGCTCATCATGTAGACCGAGTTCACGGGGAGCTGACGGCCGGACTTCTGATCGATGTGAACCGCCGAAATGCGGTCCATCATCTCCTTCGCAATGCGGTCCGTGCACTTCGACCAGGCATCGACCACCTTGTTGTACTTCTCGAGCTGCGTAATCAGGCCGTCCTGATACTGCTGCTCGAAGTCGCGCACTTCCGCCCGCGTCGCCTCGACGATGCCATGCTTGGTGTCCGGGATGAGCATGTCGTCCTTGCCGAACGAGATGCCCGCCTTGAAGGCATGATGGAAGCCGAGGCCCATGATGCGATCGCAGAAAATGACCGTGTCCTTCTGACCGCAGTTGCGGTAGACGGCGTCGATCAGGCCCGAGATCGCCTTCTTGGTGAGCAGCTGGTTGACGAGCGCAAAGCGCACGCCCGGCCGCTTCGGCAGAAGCTCGCCGAGCAACATGCGGCCAGGAGTCGTCTCGACGATCTCCATGACCTCGTTGCCCTCCGCGTCATTCGACATGACGCGGCCGCGTACCTTGGCGTGCAAGGTGACGGCGCCGGCATCGAGCGCGTGGCGGGCCTCCGAGACCGAGCCGAGCAGCATTCCCTCGCCCGGCTCCTTATCGCTCATGATCGAGACGTAGTAGAGCCCGAGCACGATGTCCTGGCTCGGCACGATGATCGGCGAGCCGTTCGCGGGATGCAGGATGTTGTTCGTCGACATCATCAGCACCCGCGCCTCGAGCTGAGCCTCGAGCGAGAGCGGCACGTGCACAGCCATCTGGTCGCCGTCGAAGTCGGCGTTGAAGGCCGCGCAGACCAGCGGATGGAGCTGGATGGCCTTGCCCTCGATCAGCACAGGCTCGAAAGCCTGGATGCCGAGTCGATGGAGCGTCGGCGCGCGGTTGAGCATCACCGGGTGCTCGCGAATGACCTCGTCGAGAACGTCCCAGACCTCGCCCTTCTCCTTCTCGACGAGTTTCTTCGCCTGCTTAACGGTCGCCGCCTGACCGAGCGCCTGGAGGCGCGCGTAGATGAACGGCTTGAACAGCTCGAGCGCCATCTTCTTCGGCAGGCCGCACTGGTGCAGCTTCAGCTCGGGGCCAACGACGATCACCGAGCGGCCGGAATAATCGACGCGCTTGCCGAGCAGGTTCTGACGGAACCGGCCCTGCTTGCCCTTGAGCATGTCGGCGAGCGACTTCAGCGGCCGCTTGTTGGCGCCGGTGATGACGCGGCCGCGACGGCCGTTGTCGAACAGCGCGTCGACAGCCTCCTGCAGCATCCGCTTCTCGTTGCGGATGATGATGTCGGGCGCGCGCAGCTCGATGAGCCGCTTCAGGCGATTGTTGCGGTTGATGACGCGACGATAGAGATCATTGAGGTCGGACGTGGCAAAGCGACCGCCGTCGAGCGGCACCAGCGGGCGCAGCTCGGGCGGGATCACCGGAACGACCGTCAGGATCATCCACTCGGGGCGGTTGCCGCTCTCGATGAAGGCCTCGATGACCTTGAGGCGCTTCGCAAGCTTCTTCGGCTTCAGCTCCGTCGTAGCCTCGGCGATCTCCTGACGGATCTCCTCCTTGATCTTGTGGAGGTCCATGGCCGCAAGAATTTCGCGGATCGCCTCGGCGCCGATGCCGGCCGTGAACGAGTCCGCACCATGCTCTTCGATGGCGGCGTGATACTGGTCCTCGCTCAGGAGCTGCTTCTCCTTGAACGGCGAGACGCCCGGCTCGATCACGATGTAGCTCTCGAAGTAGAGCACGCGCTCGAGATCCTTGAGCGTCATGTCGAGCAGGAGGCCGATGCGCGACGGCAGCGACTTCAGGAACCAGATGTGTGCGACGGGCGCGGCGAGCTCGATGTGGCCCATGCGCTCGCGGCGGACCTTGGCGAGCGTCACCTCGACGCCGCACTTTTCGCAGATCAGGCCCTTGTACTTCATGCGCTTGTACTTGCCGCACAAGCACTCGTAGTCCTTGATCGGTCCGAAAATGCGCGCGCAGAAGAGACCGTCACGCTCCGGCTTGAACGTGCGGTAGTTGATCGTCTCGGGCTTCTTGATCTCGCCGAACGACCACGAATGGATGTCCTTCGGGCTCGCGATCGAGATGCGGATCTGGTCGAAGACGGGGAGCTGAACCTGCGGCTTGAAGATGTTCGGGATTTCGTTCATCGCATCACTCCTCGATCGGGACGGAGGCGGCGTCCCTGATGGTCGGATCCTGGTCTTTCAGCGCGCCCGAGATCCGGGCATGGGCACGCGATCTGTTCTATGTTCTTCAGCCGGAGACGTGGCCCATCGGCTGAAGGGACCGCCGCCCATATTCGCGGGCGGCGGCGCATTCATCACTCGGCGGCGGACGGGAGCTGCGGCTGGGCACCGGGCTCGGCCGGGGTCTGGTCCTCGATCTCCGCCGTCTCGCTGTTGACCAGCTCGACGTTGAGGCCGAGGGCACGCATTTCCTTGACGAGCACGTTGAAGCTCTCCGGAATGCCCGCCTCGAAGGCGTCGTCGCCGCGCACGATCGACTCGTAGGCCTTGGTGCGGCCCGCGACGTCGTCCGACTTGACGGTCAGCATCTCCTGCAGCGTGTACGCGGCGCCATAGGCTTCGAGCGCCCACACCTCCATCTCGCCGAAACGCTGGCCGCCGAACTGTGCCTTGCCGCCCAGCGGCTGCTGGGTGACGAGCGAGTAGGGGCCGATCGAACGGGCGTGGATCTTGTCGTCGACGAGATGGTGCAGCTTCAGGATGTACTTGTAGCCGACCGTGACCTTGCGATCGAAAGGATCGCCGGCCCGTCCGTCGAGGAGCGTCACCTGGCCCGAGGTCTAGAAGCCCGCCTTCTTCAGCATCTCGACGAGGTCCGGCTCACGCGCGCCGTCGAATACCGGCGTCGCGATCGGCACGCCGGTCTTGAGCTGCTCGCCGAGCTGCTCGAGCTCGGCATCCTTCATCTTGGCGAGACCATTGCCGTCGCCGTAGATGGAGGTGAGCTGCTTGCGCAGTGCTTCCGCCTCGCCGCTCGCATGGAACTGCGCGAGCGCGTCGTCGATCGCACGGCCGAGGCCGCGGCAGGCCCAGCCGAGATGCGTCTCGAGGATCTGTCCCACGTTCATGCGCGAGGGCACGCCGAGCGGATTGAGCACCACATCGACGTGCGTGCCATCCTCGAGGAACGGCATGTCCTCGACGGGCACGATCTGCGAGACGACGCCCTTGTTACCGTGACGGCCGGCCATCTTGTCGCCCGGCTGGATCTTCCGCTTCACTGCGACGAAGACCTTGACCATCTTCATCACGCCGGGCGGCAGCTCGTCGCCGCGCTGCAGCTTCTCGACCTTGCTCTCGAAGCGTTCCTCGAGGCGCTTGATCGACTCCTCGTACTGGGCCTTCAGCGCCTCGACGTCGTCCATGACGCCGTCGTCGGCGACGACGATCTGCTTCCACTGGCCGGGCGTGAAGTCGGCGAGCAGCGCGTCGGAGACCGGCTGGCCGGTCTTCATGCCCTTCGGCCCGGCCGTCACCTTCTTGCCCATGACCAGGTCCTTCAGGCGGTTGTAGTAGCTGCGCTCCAGGATCGCCTTCTCGTCGTCGCGGTCCTTGGCAAGGCGCTCGATCTCCTGCCGCTCGATCTGCAGCGCGCGCTCGTCCTTGTCGACGCCGCGGCGCGAGAACACGCGGACCTCGACCACCGTGCCGGAGACCCCCGGCGGTACCTTGAGCGAGGTGTCGCGAACGTCCGAGGCCTTCTCGCCGAAGATGGCGCGGAGCAGCTTCTCCTCCGGCGTCATCGGCGATTCGCCCTTCG
>CAUJKI010000098.1 GCA_963205015.1 Pseudomonadota bacterium | reverse complement strand
CCGCCCCTCATCCTAACCTTCTCCCCGTAAGGACGGGGAGAAGGGATAGCGGTGCGCTCGCCGCACCCGCCAGTGCATAAAAGACGGGGGACCGGGGTGTCCCCCGGTCGGGTTGTAGGGCCGCGGGCATGGCAACACGATTGAAAGCGAGTAGCCGTTGCCAGCAGCCCGCATCAGAAAAGAATCAGCCCTGTTCGCGTCGAAGACGCGACTGGACATAGACGATCGAGGGAAACATCCACAATGGCCGAGCGCAGCAACGTCCGCGTCGCGTGGTTCAACGGCAATTTCGTTCCCGAGAGCGAAGTGCGTATTCCATTCCGCGATCTGAGCTGGGTCTACGGCGACGGCTGCTTCGACATGACCCGCAGCTTCCACCACAAGCTCTTCAAGGTGAAAGAGCACGTGGATCGCCTCTATCGCTCCCTCAAGTACCTGCGCATCGACCCAGGCTTCGGCCCGGAGCGCATGGTCGCGCTGACCGAGGAGCTTTTCGAGCGCAACCGCCACCTGCTCGGCCCCGATGACGACTACTGGATCGGCCAGCGCATCAGCCGCGGCGTCAAGGACGTGCCTGGCGACAATCTCGACTATCACGGCCCGAACGTCGTGCTGGAGTGCAGCCCGCTGCCGCTCGTGCAGCGTGCCAAGCTTTTCAAGGAGGGCATTCGCGTGATCGTGCCCTCGCACCGCCGCACGCCGCCCGAGTCGCTCACACCGCGGGCCAAGACGCACAACTACCTCAACATGATCGTCGCCAATCAGGAAGTGCAGAGTGCGGATCCCGAGGCCTGGGCCGTGCTGCTCGATACCAATGGCAATCTCGCCGAGGGCATGGGCTCGAACATCTTCACGGTGCGCAATGGCCAGGTGCTGACGCCGCGCGAAAAATTCGTGCTGCCAGGCGTCAGCCGGCAAACCGTGATCGATCTCGCACGTCAGGAGAGCATTCCCGTCGCCGAAGCCGATATCGATCTCTACGACAGCTACGTCGCCGACGAGATGTTCCTCACCTCGACGTCGCTCTGCATCTGCCCGGTAACGAAAATCAACGGCGTCGACATCGGCCCCGCCGGACAGGTTTGGGGACCGATCACCAAGCGCCTCGCCGATGCCTACAGCCGCTATGTCGGCTATGACTTCGTCGGCCAGTATCTCAAGCGCTACGAGGAAGGCATGCAGGCACGGGCTTTCTGAGTTTGCCGCGGTTTGCCGCGAAGAACGCCACTCGTCCCCTCTCCCCGCCCTTGCGGGGAGAGGGTTAGGGTGAGGGGCGGCGGCATACGCCAACGTCGGCGCAAGTCCCCGACCCTCTCCCCATTGAAGACAATGGGGAGAGGGGAAAAGGGCGAGCGCATATCCTCGCCCAGCGATCCCGCGCGATCACGCACGTCATCATCGCCCAATATTTCCGCCGCCCGCGCGCACCTGCCGGTTCATCCGGCAGAACGACTCGTCTCATTCGCTAGCAATTCGTCGCATCCAGTGTAGGATCGACTTCGTCCGGCCGCGGAGCGCCGCACCGGGCGATCATATGTATTCGAGAAAATCGTCGATCCGATCGTGTGGCGCCTGCATTTTTCGCATGTACGATCGGTCGGCGACGCATCCATGCTCAGCGTGTACAGAGAGGTATAAATGAAGCCGACCCCGAGACTTCTGCTCTCGCTTCCGATGGCTTTCGCCATCACTGCCGGGGCCGCGGTGGCCCAGACCAAGGAAGTGACGATCGCCTATCAGGACATGATCGTGCCCTATCGGGTCGCCCAGTCCGCCGGCGCGATCGAGAAGGCCACGGGCTACAAGATCGCCTGGAAGCAGTTCGCCGGCGGCGGTGACGTCATCAAAGCGATGGCATCGGGCCAGGTCCCGCTCGGCGAGGCGGGCTCGAGCCCGATCACTGCGGCAGCCGCCCAGGGCATCGACATCCAGGTCATCTGGGTCCTCGACGACATCAACAATGCCGAGCAGCTCATCGCCTCGAAGAAATCGGGCATCAAGACGCTCGCTGACCTCAAGGGCAAGAAGGTCGCGACGCCCTTCGTCTCGACGGCCCACTATCAGCTCCTATTTGCACTCAACAAGGCCGGCGTGAACCCGAAGGAAATCCAGATCCTCAATCTCCGCCCGCCCGAGATCGCCGCCGCCTGGGAGCGCGGTGACCTCGATGCGACATTCATCTGGGAGCCGGTGCTCTCGAAGGTGAAGGCGGACGGCACGGTCATCACCTCGTCAGCGGAAGTAGGAAAGCAAGGCGCGCCGACCTTCGACGGCATCATCGCCAACCGCGCCTGGGCGGCCCAGCACAAGGATTTCGTCGCGGCCTTCGTCAAGATCATGGCTCAGGCGGACGCCGACTACCGTGCCAACCCAGGCAAGTACGCAAAGGGCTCGGAGAACGCCACCGCGATCGCCAAGATCGTCGGCGCCAAGCCCGATGACGTGCCGGCCGTGCTGGCGGACTATGCCTTCCCAACGGCCGCCGAGCAGGCTTCCGACAAGTGGCTCGGCGGCGGAGCCAACGGCGGCGTCGCCAAGGCGCTCGCGAATACGGCGCAGTTCCTGCTCGAGCAGAAGCGGATCACCGAGGTTCCGAAGGACTTCGGCAAGTTCGTCAATCCCGAGTTCGCAGCCGCCGCCGCGAAGTGACACGACGCCCAGACTCGCAAGACCGAGAGGATCCATGGTGACGATGACACGGCCCGCCGCCGAGCGACGGTCCGCCAGCGCCACGCTCGATGTGAAGGACCTCTCGGTCCGCTATGCCACCCGCGACGGGATCGTCGAAGCGCTCGCGCGGGTGAACCTCAACATGAGGGCCGGCGACTTCGTCGTTGCGATCGGCGCCTCGGGTTGCGGGAAGACGACGCTCCTCTCCTGCATGGCCGGCTTCCTTACACCGTCGGACGGCGAGATCCTGCTCGACGGTGCACCAGTCGAAGGGCCGGGCGCCGACCGCGGTGTCGTCTTTCAGAAGCACGCACTCATGCCCTGGCTGAACGTGATCGACAATGTCGCATTCGGCCCTAAGATGCGCGGCATTTCGAAGGATGAGCGCTATACGATCGCGCGCGAGAAGCTCGCACTCGTCGGCCTCAGCGACTTTGCCGAGAAGATGATCTACGAGCTTTCGGGTGGCATGCAGCAGCGTGTGGGGATCGCCCGCGCGCTCGCTTCGGACCCGGAAGTGCTGCTCATGGACGAGCCGCTCGGAGCCCTCGACGCGCTCACCCGCGAGCAGGTGCAGGAGCTGATCCTCGACGTTTGGCACCGCACGGGCAAGATGATCTTCTTCATCACCCATTCCGTCGAGGAGGCGATCTTCCTCGCGACGCGCCTCGTCGTGATGACGCCACGGCCCGGCAAGATCGAGAAGAGCTACGATCTCGATTTCGGCCGCCGCTACATCGAGACGAAGAATGCGCGCACGGTGAAGGCGAGCCCGGACTTCATCGCCATGCGCGAGCAGGTTCTGCGCGACATCCAGCGTCGCGACTAGTGTGATGATCGAGAAACTCGCCACATCTCGCGGCATGGTATCGAGCGAATTTCTCGATCTGAATCACACCAGCAACTTGATGATGCGAATATCCTTTCTGATTCTGAAGTTCGCTCAGGAGGCTGGAATTGAACCCAGGCGAACTTCGGAATCGAGACACTAGGGGAGGTCACCATGGCCGTGAGCGAAGCCACGAGCGCAGCACTTCCCGCGCGCCGCGTCCGCACGAGCCGTTATCGCGTGCTCGGCGAAGGCTCGACGCTCACCATCAACATCGTGACCATCGCGTTGCTGCTCGGCGCGTGGTGGGTCTCGACGCACATGGGCTGGGTGAGCCGGCTCTTTCTTCCGAAGCCTGAGGCCATCTGGAGCGCTTTCATCCAAGCCGTGAACGGCGAACTAGACGATGCGAGCCTTCTCGGGCACTTCCTGGCCAGCATGGGCCGCGTGTTCAGCGCCTTCGCGCTCGCCGTCGCACTCGGCATTCCGATCGGCATTCTCATGGGTACGAGCCGCATTGCCCGCGGCATCTTCGATCCGCCGATCGAGTTCTACCGGCCGCTGCCGCCGCTCGCCTATCTGCCGCTGATGATCGTCTGGGTTGGCATCGGCGAGGAATCGAAGATCATCCTGCTGTTCCTGGCGATCTTCGCGCCGGTGACGCTCGCGGCGCGCGCGGGCGTGCGCTCGGTGTCGCAGGAGCAGATCCAGGCGGCCCTCTCCATGGGCGCCTCACGCGCGCAGGTCATCCGTCATATCATCATGCCGGGCGCGCTGCCCGAGATCCTTGTCGGCCTGCGCATCGGCATGGGCGTCGGCTGGACGACGCTCGTCGCGGCCGAGATGGTCGCGGCCGATGCCGGCCTCGGCAAGATGGTCTTCAACGCGTCGAACTTCCTGAGGACCGATGTCGTGATCCTCGGCATTCTACTGATCGGTGTCGTCGCGTTCGCCTTCGAGCTGCTCATGCGCGCCTTCGAGCGCTGGGCCGTGCCGTGGAAGGGGAAGGTGTAATCGCCGGACCCGTTGTCTTCGCGCGCATCGCCCGACGCGCCTTATCGCCATTGCGCCAGCCGAACACCATGGTCAGAGTGCGGGATCGCTGCAGAGGAGACAGCACATGCCTCTTGGCCAACGCCTGACAATCCTACTCAAGGTCTTGGGTGTGTTCTTGCTCATGGGGCCGCCTGTCGGCGCGCTGATGTTCTTCGCAGGTATGGGCGTCTATGGGGCGAGCCAGACAGGCGATATTGCCGGCGTGTGGTGGCTCTCCCTCTTCGGCCTAATCTACGGCGTGCCGCTGAGCTATCTCATAGGCATCACACCCGCTGCCGCTGCGGGCTTCATCCTCGGCGCGACGGCCGCCCTGCAACGTGTTCCGGGACACTTGTTCTCGACAGCTACCGGCTTCTTTGTCGGTCTCTGCCTGGCTTATGCAGGAGGAACGCCCACCGCACTGCCAAACGCTGAAACCGCGTCCGACTACGTGCCGACAGTCCTTCTCGTCGCAACGTGCCTGGTCGCAACGGTTCTCTGCTGGGCGGTCGCACGTTGTACCATTCGGCGACCGCCCGCGCCTTCCTCACCGCCGATCGAGCTTGCTCGCCCGCCAGCATAGCGATACCCAGCCAACCACACAGATAGCAGACGAAGGGTTCGTGACGCGAAGACCCAAAGCCGGAGCTCAAGCTGAGAGCCGTTTCATACTGCGCTACTCCAGATACCGCTTCTCCAACATAACGTGCACGCCGTTGTGGCCGTTCACGAGCTGCGTCACGCGCAGATCCGCGGCAAGGCTGCAGAGCATGTAGGCATCCTCGCGCGATAGCCCCTTCTTCTCACCGAGCAGCTTGATCATATCGCGCAGGGCCGCCCGCGCTGCGCTGTCGAGATCGGGGTCGAAAGCCATGGTGATCGCATGCGTCGGCGTCTCCGCACGCGGCCAGTCGAGAGTGCCACCCTTGTGCAGCGTGAATTTGAAGGTGCCCTTGAGCGCCGTCTCGATGGCGGTGACGCACACCTCACCATCTCCTTGCGCGCCGTGGCCATCGCCCGCCGAGAAGTTCGCGCCGGGCACATGCACCGGGAGGAACAGTGTCGTCCCCGCGACCAGCTCCTTGTTGTCTATGTTGCCGCCGTGCTGGCGCGGTGCGAGCGACGTGATCATGCCCCACGCAGGCGGCGGCGCGACACCCATCACGCCAAAGAACGGCCTGAGTGGCACCTCCGCGCCCCAAGAGAGCTTGCCAACACCCCGCGCGCGATCCATCGGAATATGCACGATGCGCACGCGATCGAACTCGAGGGGTAGCGCACCTGCAAGCGGCCGGATCGCATTGTAGCCCCAGTCCTGGCGGCATTCGATGGCCTCGATGTCCACCTGCAGCACGTCGCCGGGCATGGCGCCGTCGATGGCGATCGGTCCGGTCAGAATATGTCCCGGCAGCTTGCGCGGCACCTGCGCGTGCACCTCCAGCAGCTCCGGTGGGATCTTGAAGCCGGATGAAGCCGGCGGCATCACGTCCGGCGCGCCGCTGATCGTCTCCATGGTGACGCGGTCGCCACTCTTGATCGAGAGCACGGGCTTTTCCTCGGCATCGAAATAGCCCCAATGGACGGTCCCGACGCGGGATTTGAGGACGTGATCGGTCATCGGCGGCCCTCCTTGCTGGCCCTGGCTCGGCGCCAGCCTATCGCCCTGTCGGCGGTCCGTCATCCGGTGCGAAGCGCGATCCGGGCTTGCGCACGCACGCCGTCCCGGCATGATGGCCCAGAGCGGGCACACAATCAGGAACGCAATCATGACGTACGCGGCATTCGATCTTACCGGCCAGGTAGCCCTCGTGACCGGCGGCAACGGCGGTATCGGCCTCGGCATGGCCAAGGCCGTTGCGGAGGCGGGCGCGGATGTCGCGATCTGGGGTACGAACGCTGGAAAGAACGCGTCTGCCAAGACCCAGCTCGAAAAGACCGGCCGTCGCGTGCTGACCCTTCAGGTGGATGTCGGCGACGAGGCCGCCGTCGAGCAGGGCTTTGCCGAAACGGTCAAGGTGCTCGGCCGCGTCGATGGCTGTTTTGCCAATGCCGGCGTGAGCGGCCGCGGAGGACACACCTCGTTCGGCGAGATGCCGACCGAGGAATGGAAGCGCGTGACGCGCATCAATCTCGACGGTGCCTTCTATACGTTCCGCGCAGCCGCAAAGCACATGGTGGCGCGCGGTGGCGGCGGCGTCCTCGTCGGCACGTCGTCCCTCGCCGCCATCTCCGGCCCGCCGCGCAACGAGCACTATGCCGCCACCAAGAGCGCCATGATCGGCATGATCCGCTCGCTCGCCGTGGAATACGCGCGCTATGGCATTCGCGCGCACGCCGTCCTGCCTGGCTGGATCGAGACGGACATGACGGCCAATCTCATTGCCAACGAGAAGTTCCACGACAATGTGTTGAAGCGTGTGCCCATGCGCCGCTGGGGCACCGGCGACGACTTCGGCGGCATCGCCATCTATCTCATGAGCTCGGCCTCGCGCTTTCAGTCCGGCGACACCTTCCTCATCGACGGCGGCTATGCCCTGTTCTGACGCTCAAGAGGCCCGCCATGACACCCTCAGCCATCCGCTACGAGGTCGAGGACGGCATTGCGACGATCACGCTGAACCGCCCCGAGAAGCTCAATGCCTACACTCGGGACATGGGTCGCGAGATCATCGCGACCTTCGATGAGATCGACCGCGACGATGCCGTCCGCGCGGTGATCGTGACGGGTGCCGGCCGCGCCTTCTGCGCGGGCGCTGATCTCTCCGGCGGCGCCAAGACCTTCGACTATGCCGCGCGCGGCTCCCTCCAGAGTGCCAACCTCTCCGACGACAGCGCCCGCGACGGCGGCGGCCGCGTGACGCTGCGCATCTTCGAGTGCCTGAAGCCGGTCATCGCCGCCGTGAACGGCCCGGCCGTCGGCATCGGCGCGACCATGCTGTTGCCCATGGACATCCGCCTCGCCTCGGAGAACGCACGCTTCGGCTTTGTCTTCGCGCGCCGCGGCGTCGTGATGGAGGCCTGCTCGAGCTGGTTCCTGCCGCGCATCGTCGGCATCTCGCAGGCCCTCGAATGGACCATGACCGGGCGCATCTTCGATGCTGCCGAGGCCCTCGAAGGCCGCCTCGTGAAGAGGGTTCTCGCACCCGACGCGCTCCTCTCCTCTGCCCGCTCGCTCGCCCGCGAGATTGCCGATAACACCTCCGGCATCTCTGTCGCGCTCATGCGGCAGATGCAGTGGCGGATGCTCGGCGCCGATCATCCTATGGAGGCACACAAGATCGACAGCCGCCTCATGGTCCAGACAGGCGCCGGCGCCGATGCGCGTGAAGGCGTCGCGGCCTTCCTCGAAAAGCGCCCGGCGCGCTTTCCGGGACGCGTCTCGACCGATCTGCCGGCGACATTTCCCTGGTGGCAGCCGCGCAAGTACGAGTAGGCGCGCCGCGCCTCAGACGCCCGTAATCGCGGCGATCTCACTCTCGCCATAGCCCACGGCCGCCAGCACCTCGCGCGTGTGCTCGCCGAGCGCCGGGGCACGCGGGCCGGCTTTCGTCTCCGATGCCGACATGCGGAAGGGCGGATTGAGGACCTTGAAGACCCCCGCCGCATCATGAACTTCCTGAAGCGAGCCACGATGCTCGAGCTGCGGATCGGCAAGCGCCTCGCGCACAGTGCGGTACGGCCCCGCCGGGACGCCGTGACGATCGAGAACCGCCATGAGCTCGTTCGTCGTCAGCGTGCGCGTCCAAGCTTCCAGCTCGTCCATGAACTCGGCCCAGTTCGCGCGCCGGTCCAGGTACTTCGCAAAGCGCGGATCCGTGGCCCATGGCTGGCCCGCCGCCCTGCCAAGCTCCTGGAAGGTCCGCTCGCTCGCCACCGCGATATTGACATATCCGTCCGCGGTCGCCGCTGGTCCATAGAGCGCGCGCTTCGGCATCGGCGGGACGGCGAACTGCGACGTCTGCAGCTCGACGGTCATCAATGAGAGCATGCCCTCGAACATCGAAACGTCGAGCTGCTGGCCCTTGCCGGTCGCGGCGCGCTGCGCGAGCGCCGCCGAAACGGCGCCAAAGCCATAGGCTCCGGCAACGATGTCAGCCGTAAAGATGCCGCAGCTATCCGGACGCTCACGCCCGTGATGGTAGGCAATGTGCGCCATATCATAGCCGGACGTCGCGTGCACGACCGGCGCATACGCCGGCTTGTCGGCGGAGGGGCCTGTCTGGCCATATCCGGAGATCGAGCAGAAGATCAGGCGCGGCGCATCAGGTGCAACGCTCGCATAGTCGAGCCCAAGGCGCTTCATGACACCGGGTCGGTAGTTCTCGACCACGACATCTGCGCCGGTTATGAGCCGCCGCGCCGCTGCTACGGCCTCCGGCCGTTTCAGATCGAGCACGACACCGCGCTTGCCGGCATTGAGCTGGCCGAACGACGTGCTGGCACCCTTCCTCAGGGGCGGCCGCGAGCGCATGAGATCGCCTTCCGGCGCCTCGATCTTGATCACATCGGCGCCGAGATCGGCCAGCAGGCGTGCGCAGTACGGCCCGGCGATCGTGGTGGTGAAATCAAGCACCTTGAGCCCGGTGAACGCCCGCATTCCTCACCTCCCTCGTCGACGGCCGGATTTTTGACCAGAGCATTGACCGAATGCGCTTGGAGGCGCAAGCGCTACCGCGCCGTGCCGCGCCGGCATTTGCCGATGGCGCGGGGCACATCATGCGCAGGCCCATGGCGCCGGCGCCCCGAATTGCCTAACCTGACCGGCGAACAAAGCCCGGGCAGCGGGCGCACCGGCAGGGAGAGCGGACAATGGCGGAGAAGAGCGGGCAGGTCGCGGGCAAGGTCGCGCTCGTCACTGGCGGCGCCTCGGGTATCGGAGAGGCGTGCTGCCTGACACTCGCACGTGAGGGCGCCAACGTCGTCATCACCGACATCGATGAGGCGCGAGGAAAGGAGCTCGTCGAGAAGATCGCCGTCAATGGCGGCAAATCGATCTTCCTGAAACAGGACGTGACCAGCGAAGCACGATGGCCGGAGGTGATCGAGGCAGCCGAGAAAACCTATGGCGGCCTCCACATCCTCGTCGCCAATGCCGGCATCGGCATCATGGTGCCGATCATCGACATGACGCTTGCGGACTGGCAGCGTCAGAATGCGATCAACCTCGACGGCGTGTTCCTCTCCGTGAAGTACGGCATTCCGGCCATGCGGCGCACAGGGCACGGCGGCTCGGTAGTCATGATGTCCTCGATCGCAGGGCTCCGCGGCTCGGCCGGGCTTGCTGCATATTCCGCCACCAAGGGGGGCGTCCGGCTCTTTGCGAAGTCCGTGGCGCTCGAATGTGCCATTGCCAAGGATGGCATCCGCGTCAACTCCGTCCATCCCGGCATCATCGATACGCCCATATGGACGAAGCTTCCGACCGGCGCGACCGGTGCGCACAACAACAAGCCCATCGATCCCCGCGCCCGCTCGCTCTGGATGATCCCGCTCGGCGAGCTGGGTACGGCGCAGGACATTGCGGATGGTGTTCTCTTCCTCGCCTCCGATGCCTCGAAGCACATGACAGGCTCGGAGCTCGTCATCGACGGCGGCATCATGAGCGGCGTCCTCCCGCGCTCCGCCCAGCCCCAATCATAACCTCATCCAACCCGGAGCTCTCATGGACAAGCTGCACTACAAGTCGGCCGTCGAACTCGCCGATCTCATCCGCACGAAAAAGGTGTCGGCCGTCGAGGTGCTCGAGCACTTCCTCAAACGCATCGAGCGCTACAATTCCAAGCTCAATGCGATCATCTGGATGGATGCCGAACGCGGGCGCAAGCGGGCGCGGGAGGCCGACGCGGCCCTGGCGCGCGGCGAGATCTGGGGACCGCTGCACGGCGTGCCCATGACCATCAAGGAGAGCTATCAGGTCTCCGGCTCGCCGACGACCTGGGGCCTCCCCGAGTACAAGAACAACGTCACGGAGACGAGCGCACTTGCCGTCGAGCGGCTTGAGAAGGCCGGCGTCAATCTCTTCGGCAAGACCAACGTGCCGGTGCTTCTCGCCGACTGGCAGAGCTTCAATCCCGTGTACGGCTCGACGAACAATCCATGGAACACAGCCCTGACCCCGGGCGGATCCTCCGGCGGCTCGGCGGCGGCGCTCGCCGCCGGCCTCACGGGCGTCGAGGCTGGCAGCGACATCGGCGCTTCGATCCGCAATCCCGCGCATTACTGCGGCGTCTTTGGCCTGAAACCCACTTACGGCATCATTCCGTTGCGCCGTCACGCGCTTCCGAACGCCTATGCGCCAGGTGACATCTCCTGCGTCGGCCCGCTGACCCGCGGCGCTGCCGATCTGGACGTCATGCTCGATGTCATGAGCGGGGCCGACGAGATCGAGGAGAACTGCTGGAAGCTCGACCTGCCGGAGGCCAAGGCGACGTCACTCAAGGGCCTCAAGGTCGCCGTCAAGCTCCGCGATCCCAACTGCGAGATCGACAGCGAGTACACGAACGTCCTGCAAGCTCTCGTCGAGAAGCTCGCCAAGGCCGGCGCCACCGTGAAGGAGATCGAGCCGCAGATCGACACGAAGCGCCTGCACGAGATCTACGTGCTGCTGCTGCGCTCGGCCACCTCGGCGCGCACGCCCGATGCCGACATTGCCGGATGGAAGAGCGCCCTCGCCGCAGCCGGCGCCAATCCCGACCAATACCTCGATCTGATGGTGAAAGGCGTCGATCTCCCGCATCGTGCGTGGCTGCCGCTGAACAACGAGCGGCACAAGCTGCGCTTTGCCTTCGATGCCTTCTTCAAGGACTGGGACATCCTGCTCTGCCCCGCGGCTTCCTCGGCGGCATGGCCGCACGACCAGGCCGGCGAGCGCTGGCGGCGCACAATCCCGATCAACGGCAAGCCGCAGCCGACGACGTCGCAGCTCTTCTGGGCCGGATACTCGGGCGTCGTCTATCTGCCCTCGACCGTCGGCCCGGCGGGTCTCACCAAGTCGGGCCTGCCGGTCGGCTATCAGGCCATTGCGCGCCACGGCTACGACAAGACAGCCGTCGCTTTCAGTCGCTTTGTCGAGCGCGAGATCGTCGGTTTCGTCCCGCCGCCGGGCTACGAGTGACCGTGCGCCCTTTGGCGGCAGGCTTCCCGCCGGCGGGCTTCGTGCCCCCGGCCTTCTTCTTGGCCGCACGCGCTGCGACACCGGTTGCGCGCCGGCACCACGCGCGCATCTCGTCGTCATCATCGAGCAGACGCTCGGGTGCGCGCCAGTAGGATGTGAGGACGCGATCGCCGTTCTTGGTGCCGTAGGTGAAAGGGCCGAGGCCCTCCGCCTCGAAATCCGCGACCGTCTCATTGTCGGCCTTGAGGTAGAGCACCTCGTCGGAGATCAGCCCGAACATCAGGCCGTCGCGAAACAGCCCCGCACCGCCGAACATACGCCGCGACGCGACACCGCCGAGCGGGCGGAGCACGTCCATCAGATGCTCGATCAGCGCGGCATCCGCAGACATGCTCCTTGCTCCCTATGCCGCAGCCTTGATGATCGCCGCCGCCTTTTCGCCGACCATGATGGAGGGCGCGTTCGTATTGCCGGACGGCATGGTCGGGAAGATCGAGGCGTCCGCGATCCTCAAACCCTCGATGCCATGCACCTTGAGCTTCTCGTCGACAACCGTATTCGGCCCAGCGGCCCCCATGCGGCAGGTACCGATCGGGTGGTACGCCGTCTGCGAGTTGTTGCGAATGTAGTGCAGGATCTCGTCGTCGGTGCGCACGTCCTTGCCGGGCGAGAACTCGTCGCCGCGATAGGCATCCAGCGCCGGCTGCGCGGCGATCTTGCGGATGATGTTGAACCCGTCGACCATCGCGCGCTGATCCCTCTGGTCCGTGAGGAAGTTGAACAGGATCTTCGGCTGGTCGTCGGGATTGGCCGAGCGGATATGGATCGAGCCGAGACTCTCGGGGCGGAGCTGATAGACCGAGATCGTCATCGACGGAAATTCCTGCAGGATGCGGCGCTTCGGGTCCTTCACCGAGTAGGGCACGATGTGCATCTGGACGTCCGGCGTCTCCATCTCCTTCTGCGTCTTGAGGAAGGCGAGCAGCGGCGCGGAGGGCAGGCTCAGGAAGCCGCCGCGGGTGGTCGCGTACTTCAGCGCCTCCTTCACGGCCCCGAGCCCCCGCGCGCGCGTGTTGTAGGACACCTCCGGCACTTTCACGTGCCAGATGATGCGCGCATTGATGTGGTCGCGCAGGTTCTCGCCGACGGCAGGAAGCGCGTGCTTCACTTCGATGCCGTGCTCCTTGAGGACCTCCGGCCGTCCGATCCCCGAAAGCTCGAGAAGCTGCGGCGTCGCCACTGCCCCCGCCGAGAGGATCACCTCGCGGCCCGCACGCACCTCGATCTGGCGCCCGTACTTCTCATAGACGATGCCGACGCACCGCTTGCCCTCGAGCACGATCCGACGCGTCGGCGCGTCGGAAATCACGCGCAGGTTCGGCCGCTTCATGGCGGGCTTCAGGTAGCATCGTGCAACGCTCATGCGCACACCCCTGTGGATGCTCGTCTGCGTCTTGCTGATGCCTTCCTGGTCCTCGCTGTTGTAATCGGGATTGATCTTGAAGCCGGCCTGCTCGCCGGCCTTGAAGAGCGCGTCGTAGAGCGGGTTCTGATCGGGCACGACCGAGACTTTGAGCGGGCCGTTGGTACCGCGACCGTTCTCGGCGCCACCTTCGTAGTTCTCGATCTGCGTGAAGACCGGCGCGACGTCGTTCCAACTCCAGCCCCGCGCGCCCATCTGCGCCCATGTGTTGTAGTCGAGCGGCTGGCCGCGCACCCAGACGAGGCCATTGATCGCACTCGATCCGCCGACGAGCTTGCCACGCGGTACGGGGATCTTCCGGTTGCCCGTGCACGCCTCGGGCTCGGACTCATAGAGCCAGTTGGCTGCGGGATTGTGGATCAGGAGACCAAAGCTCACCGGCAGCCAGGAATACATGTGCCGCGCTGCGCCGGCTTCGACCAGCAGGACGCTGTTCTTCGGATTCTCACTCAGCCGCGAAGCCAGTGCCGCGCCGGCCGATCCCGCACCGACGACAATGTAGTCATACTGCTCCATGGTGTTCCCTGCCCCGTATACCGCTGGCTTCGTGCCCGCTGTCGCGACATTCCTAGCAACGTCGGGCGGCAGATGACCAGTACTCGAATGAAAGCGCCGGGCTGATTTGCATTCGCAATGTGGGCCGCTCAACATCCAGGGAAGCGAATATGGCGGCCGGCTCCGTCCTCCCCTAAGATCGCGGCGCCACCCGCCCCAAAGCTCTTATGTTGCATCGGACAGGAGGAAATCATGCCCGAGCCCACGAATTTTGCCGGCACGGTCGAATGGTCCGGCGAGAACCCTGGCATCTCGCTCAAGGAAAGCCCCGACGGACCGTTCGTCAGCCTCGCAAGCTTCTTTCGCGTCGTGCTCTCGCCGCACGGCCGCGGCCATGCCCTCGTCCTCATGCAGTCGCCACAGGAGGCGAACCCGCCGGCCGAGCGCGCCAACTACGTGCTGCACGACAACGAGGCACTCGCCCGCTATCTCGTCTCGGATTTCGTCTCGAACTTCGGCACGTACAAGGGTCTGCCGGGTCTTGCCGGCCTCACCTACCGCAAGCTCGACGGTGTCGTTGCATCGGGCGATCCCGGCTCGGCCTACAAGGAGAGCCTCAAGGCCGGCGACCTCAGTATCGAGCTCGCCTGGAGCGGCCTCGGCAAGCCCTTCTGCTTCGCACTGCCGCCGGACAAGTCGGCGACGGGACGCCACTGGATGCCGAGCCTTTTCGTCGGCTGCAGCGAGGCGACGATCACGGTCAACGGCCGTCGTCTGCCGGGCAAGCCGATCCCGCGTCAGGTGGCCGGCCAGACCATCACGACCGCGATGCTCGCCTTCTCGGAGACGTGGATCAAGGTGTGAGAAATCCCCTCTCCCCGCAAGAGCGGGGAGAGGGGGAAGGCTCTCACGACGCCCGCGCCAGCACGGCGTGCAGCAGAACATTGACGCCCGGCACCGTCGCCGTGAAGTCGATGTCCTCCGCTTCGTTATGGCTGATGCCACCCTTGCAGGGTGTGAAGATCATCGCCGACGGACAGACGCGCGTCATGTGATAGGCATCGTGTCCGGCCTGGGTTTCGATGTCCATGGACGGAACGCCGAGGCGCGCCGCCGTCTCACGGATCAGTCCGAT
>CAUJKI010000097.1 GCA_963205015.1 Pseudomonadota bacterium | reverse complement strand
CGGGGCGGCATCCTGGCCATGATCATGGCGGCGGTGCGCCCGGGCAATATCGGCGCCGCGGTGCTCAACGACATCGGACCGCTGATCGAGCGCGAAGGCCTGCTCAGGATCGTCAGCTACGTCGGGCGCATCCCGCTGCCGGATACGTGGGCCGAGGCCGGCCAGCTCGTCCGGTCCATGGCCCACCGCCATTTTACGGCTGTGCCGGACACCATGTGGGAAGAGATCGCGCGCCAGCAGTACAACGACGAGGATGGCCGCCCGGTGCACGGCTACGACCAGCAGCTGAACCGCACGGCCTCGATCCTCGATGGGCCGCTGCCAGAGCTCTGGCCGCAGTTCAGGGCGCTCGCACGCGTTCCGGTCATGGTGCTGCGCGGCGCGAACTCCGACATCCTGAGCGCGGCGACGGCCGAGCGTATGCAGCGTGAGCATCCCGATTTGACGCTGCTGACCGTGCCGGGCCAGGGCCACGCGCCCATCTTGCGCGACGCGCTGAGCCTCGATGCAATCCAGGCCTTTCTCGCCCGCGCGGATGCGACGTGGACCGGTCACCACACTGCCTAGCAAACAGCAGGGGATTTTACCGCCGGGCCACTTTACTTCGAGCGCCTGCCTGCTCAGCATGGCCTCGTGATCGTGTTCCAGCGGGGTGTAGGCGTATGAGTCCCGGATTGGCCATTCTCAGGGCGTCGCTCTCCGCGCTCCACTTCTCAGGCCTCGACAGCCTTGTCATGCCGCTGACGCGCGGCACCGGCGCGATCTTCATGCTCCATCACGTGCTGCCGGCAACCCCCATGGCGTTTGCGCCGAACCGCCATCTGGAGGTCACGCCCGAGTTCCTCGATCGCACCATTCGGCTCGTGCGCGAGCGTGGTTATGACCTTATTTCGCTCGATGAGGCGCGCCTCCGTCTCGGCGATGGTGACCTCGGGCGTCCCTTTGTCTGCTTCACGCTCGATGACGGCTATCGGGATGCCCTCCAGCACGCCTATCCCGTCTTCAAGCGCCACGAGGTACCTTTCACCGTCTACATCGCAAGCGATTTCGCGGACGGCTGCGGGGATCTGTGGTGGCGTGCCTTAGAGCGCCTCTTGCAGGAGGTCGAGCGAGTCGAGCTGAAGATCGACGGCGTGACGCGGCGGCTCTCCTGCGCGCGTCCCCAGGCGAAGCTCCGCGCCTACAGGACCATTCATCGCTGGTTGCGGAAACTGCCCGAGCAGGAAGCGCGTGCGATGGTCGCGGATCTCTGCCGGACGTACGATGTTGACGTGAGCGGGATCTGCCGTGAGCTGGCCATGAGCTGGGACGAAATCCGAAGCCTCGTGCGTGATCCTCTTGTGACCATCGGCGCGCATACGCGCAGTCATCTGCCGCTCGGGCAGCTCTCCTACGCCGAGGCCCGTGCTGAAATCGAGGCCAGCCGTTCACGGATCGCACGCGAGCTGGGTAGGCCTTGCCGCCATTTCAGCTTGCCTGGGAGCGAGCAGCAGGACACCGGTGCAAGGGAGTTCGAGCTTGTCCGGGAGGCCGGACTCCTGACGGCGGTGACTGCGCAGAACAACCTGCTGAAGCCGCGGCATGGAGGGGCGTTGGCCGCGCTTCCTCGCATCGCGCTCAGCGGCGAATTCCAGAATCCGCGCTATGTGAAGGTGCAGCTATCGGGCGTGCCCTCTGCGCTGTGGCAGGGCGCTGGAAGGCTCCCTGCACGCCGCCAGCCGGCCACCGCGCACGCTTGAGGGCCGAAGCCTCAACGGGCTTCGGGAGGCGCCGCGTACATCCATTTGATGAGATAGCCTGCCGGCAGCACCCACGCGACGCCGGTAATTGCGTAGAAGATCAGCTCGACGATCTTGTTGCCGCCCGTCACCATTGCCGTCGCGGCAATCATGACCAGAAGTGAATAGATCGCGAGAACGATCAGCAGCAGCACCGTTCCGACAAGCTTCCTGATGCGCGGGCTCATACGTCGCCTCAGTCGAACACGATCATCTGGCGGACAACCGCAGCATCGGCGAGCCGATCGAAGCCCTCATTCACTTCATCGAGCTTGATGAGCGCGCTGCGCAGGCGATCGACCGGAAGCTTACGGTCCTTGTAGAGCGAGATATACCTCGGCACGTCGCGCGCGATGACGCAGCCGCCCATGTAGCTCCCCTTCACCGTGCGGCCGTCCTGAACCATCTGATAGTGATTGATCGGGAACTGCGCCGTCGCGGGCGAGAGCCCGGCCGAAACCGTCTGCCCACCGCGCACCGTGATCTTGTAGGCAAGCTCCATGGCCTTGATGGAGCCAGCCATCTCGAACGACGAATCAACGCCGCCGTCGGTCGCCGCAAGAATGCGCTCGACGCAATCGGCATCCTTCGCGTTGAAGGTATCGGTCGCGCCGAGCTGGCGGGCGAGCGCGAGCTTCTCGTCGGAGACATCGATCGCGAGAATGCGTCCTGCACCCGCGACGATCGCACCGAGCAGGCACGAGAGGCCGACGCCGCCGAGCCCAACGACGGCGACAGTCTCGCCCGGCTTCACGTTCGCAGTATTTACTGCCGCTCCGACCCCGGTCACGACGGCGCAGCCGAAGAGTGCCGCGTCATGCATCGGTACGTCCGAAGGGATTTTCTGCACTGAGTTGCGCGGCACCACGGCGTACTCGGCGAAGCAGGAGAGCCCCGAATTGTGCGCGATCGACTGGCCATTGAGGCTCAAGCGGCGACCGCCCGTCGCAAGATCGCCCTTCTGGCGCGCCGCGTTGAAGGTCGTGCAGAGGAAGGGCCGCTGCGAGATGCACTGGCGGCAGGTCCCGCAGCTCGGCGCGAAGATGAAAACGACGGCGTCGCCCGGTTTGATGTCCGTTACGCCGGCGCCCACTTCCGCGACGACGCCCGCGCCCTCATGTCCGACCACCATCGGCAGAGGGCGCGGCCTCACGCCCTCGATGGTCGAGAGGTCCGAATGGCAGAGACCGGCGGCCTTGACCTGGACCAGCACCTCGCCGGCGCGCGGCCCTTCCAGGTCGAGGGTCTCGATTCTGAGCGGCCGGCTCTCGGCGTACGGGCGCGGCAGGCCCTGCTCATAAAGGACGGCACCCCTGATCTTCATCGCTCGTCGATCCTCCCGTTTCGCTCGGTCGCACGTTAGCCCACCCGGAGCGCCTTCGCGAGGCTCGGCGACGCAGTGCCGCGATGCGTGGCCTGTGGGTGCCGCTAGATCTCGACGACCTCGCCGGGCTGCACTGCGCGGAAACGCTCTGCCGCGATGCCCTGCTCTCTCATTGCATCGGCGAGTGCCTGAGGCGGCGCGTCCCGCGCCTCGGTCGTGAGCTGGAACGTGCCCCAGTGGTGGCCCAGCGCCTCCTCGGCCCCGCATAGCCGGAAGGCCTGAACGGCATCGTCGGGGTTCATGTGCTGATGCTTCATGAACCAGCGCGGCTCATAGGCGCCGATCGGCAGCAGCGCGAGTCGGATGCCCGGGTGGCGCGCGCCGACGTGGCGGAATGTGCGGCCGTCGCCGAAGCCGCTGTCGCCGACAGCGTAGATGCGTCCTGCCGGTGTCTCGATCACGAAGCTCGCCCAAAGCGCGTGCCGACGGTCGCGCGCGCCGCGCGCCGACCAGTGCTGTGTTGGCTCCGCATGCACGGCAACGCCGTTCCAGAGCTCGATACGATCGCCCCAGTCCACCGTCGTCGCTGCAAGGCCCGGAACGCCCTGCTGCATGATCGTGTCGTTGCCGAGCGGCGTGATGATCCGCGGCCGGTCTCGCACCCAGAGCCTCTCGAGTGTCGGCAGATCCAGATGATCGTAGTGATTGTGCGTGACGAGGACAGCGTGGATCGGCGGCAGGTCATCGAAGTGGACGCCGGGCGCGCAGCATCGCGTCGGTCCCCAGCGACTGAAGGGGCTCGCGCGCTCCGACCAGTGCGGATCGACCAGGAGATTGAGCCCGCCAGCCTGGATCAGCCAGCTCGCGTGTCCGATGAAGGAGATGCGTGCGCACGGTCCCGTGACCTCGCGCGGCGGCTTGTCGATGAATGGACTCTCGAACCGGGCCGGCCATTTCTCCCATTTTTCCATGAAGTAGAGCTGGAGTACGCGGTGCACGCCGGCCGGTTGCTTGCCTCCAGGATTGAAGAACAGCGTGCCGTCGAAATGATCGCTGGCGGCTCCCTGATAGTACGAGTTGGTGCGGCCCGTTCCGAGAGCGGCCAATCCGCCGGCGCTGAGCACCCCGGTCGCCGAAAGCATCTTGATCAGGCGTCGCCGTGTCGGGCGCATGGCTCCCCCGTGCCGCGGTGTCTACGCGACGCGGCTTGCGCGGCGCGCATGGCTCACCGATTGTGTCGTCCGCGCTGGTAGCGCATCATAAGTCCAGACACAATCGCTTCGGCCCTCAAAATTCCGCGACACCGGGAAGGAAGACGCTTCGATGGCAAAGAACCAGATTACCGGCCGCTCGGCCTTCCTCGCCGTGCTCAAGGACGAGGGTGTCACGCACCTGTTCGGCAATCCCGGCACGACCGAGCTACCGATCATGCACGCGCTCGCGGAGCACCCGGACCTCACCTATGTGATGGCCATGCAGGAGAGCCTCGTCGTCGCCATGGCTGATG
>CAUJKI010000096.1 GCA_963205015.1 Pseudomonadota bacterium | reverse complement strand
TGCCCGCAGTTGTCGGCTTCATCGGCGGTGCCCTCGGCATCGGCGCCGCCTCCGGCTTGGCCGGTTTCGCCGCCGGTGCGGCTTTTGCCGGCACCGCGCTTGGCGGCATCGCCATCCGCCTCACGGCCTCGGTTGCGCTCTCGGCACTGGCCCGGGCGATCGCGCCCAAGCCGAAGATCACCATCCCGGGGCTGCGCACCGACCAGACCCTGACCGGCGGCGTCAACCCCGAGGCCATCATCCTCGGCCGGTTTGCCACCGCCGGCGCCCTGTGAGAACGGCGGTGAGAAAGTCGACCACGGTAGCGGCGGGATGAGCCCGCTGCGGGCGGCGTAAAAGTCGTCCACCTTTACCCTTTCTGGCGACAGGGAGGGCGGGAGGATTTTCACCGTGGATTTGTATCGGAAGGTTCGCCTGGCTTGTTCAGAAGGCATGAGCCAGCGCGAGGCTGCGCGTCAGTTTGGGGTTTCCCGCGACAGCGTTCGGAAGATGTTGGCGTTCTCGGTTCCGCCTGGATACCGGCGGACGGCGCCGGTGAAGCGGCCGAAGCTGGATGGGTTCACCGAGATCATCGATGGCTGGCTGGAGGGGGATCGCGAGGTCCATCGAAAGCAACGGCACACGGCGAAGCGGGTATTCGAGCGGCTTCGCGATGAGCATGGCTTCACCGGCGGTTATACGATCATCAAGGACTACATGCGGGAGCGCGAGCGGCGCGGCCGAGAGATGTTCGTGCCGCTGGCCCATCCGCCAGGACATGCCCAGGCCGACTTCGGCGAGGCTGTGGTCGTCATCGGCGGCGTCGAGCAGAAGGCGCACTTCTTCGTTATGGACTTGCCGCACAGTGATGCCTGCTTCGTGCGCGCCTATCCCGCGGCGACAGCGGAAGCCTGGGTAGACGGCCACGTCCACGCCTTCGCCTTCTTCGGCAGGGTGCCGGTATCGGTCCTCTACGACAACGATCGCTGTCTTGTTGCGAAGATCCTGGCGGACGGCACACGTCAGCGGGCCACGCTCTTCAGCGGGTTCCTGTCCCACTACCTGTTCCGAGACCGCTATGGCCGCCCCGGCAAGGGGAACGACAAGGGCAACGCGGAAGGATTGGTCGGCTATTCCCGCCGCAACTTCATGGTCCCGGTCCCGCGGTTTGTGAGTTGGGCGTCGTTCAACGCCTATCTGGAGGAGCAGTGTCGCAAACGTCAGGCGGATGTTCTGCGCGGCCAGTCCGAGACCATCGGGGAACGCCTCGTGCGAGATCTGGTCGTGATGTCTGATCTGCCACCCGCGCCGTTTGATGCCTGCGACCAAGCCACCGGGCGAGTCAGTTCCCAAGCGCTGGTGCGCTACAAGACCAACGATTACTCGGTGCCGGTCGCCTACGGCCACCGCGATGTCTGGATCAGGGGCTATGTCGACGAGGTTGTGATCGGCTGCGGTGGCGAGTTCATCGCACGCCATCCCCGCTGCTATGACCGCGAGGACATGGTGTTCGATCCGGTGCATTACCTCCCGCTCATCGAGAGGAAGATCAATGCTTTGGATCAGGCCGCGCCTCTTGCCGAATGGAACCTGCCGCCGGAGTTCGCAACCCTGCGCCGCCTGATGGAGGCGCGGATGATCAAGGCGGGACGCCGGGAATATGTGCAGGTTTTGCGCCTGCTGGAAACCTTCGACATCGATGATCTCCACGCGGCCGTGAAGAAGGCCCTGCAATTGGGCGCGGTCGGCTTCGATGCCGTGAAGCACCTCGCTCTCTGCCATGTTGAGAAACGGCCGCCGAAGCTGGACCTCGATGTCTATCCCTACCTGCCGCGCGCGAATGTCGGGACCACCTCGGCGGCCAGCTACATGTCTCTGCTGTCGGGAGACGCGGCATGACCGGTGCTCCGCAGATCCTGCTTGCTCATCACCTCAAGACGCTGAAGCTCCCGACCTTCTTGCGGGAGCACGAGAAGCTGGCGCGCCAATGTGCAGCCGAGGGCCTGGACCACGTCCAGTTCCTCGCCCGACTTGTCGAACTGGAACTGATTGATCGCGAGGGACGGATGATCGAACGTCGGATCAAGGCTGCAAAGTTCCCCGCCAAGAAGAGCCTGGACAGCTTCGACTTCAAGGCGATCCCGAAGCTCAACAAGATGCAGGTGCTGGAACTTGCCCGTTGCGAATGGATCGAGCGGCGCGAAAACGTCATTGCGCTCGGACCGAGTGGCACGGGCAAAACCCATGTTGCTCTGGGGCTGGGATTAGCCGCCTGTCAGAAAGGAATGTCGGTCAGCTTCACTACGGCCGCGGCACTGGTCAATGAGTTGATGGAAGCCCGCGACGAGCGCCGTCTCCTGCGGCTCCAGAAGCAGCTGGCCTCCGTCAAACTGCTCATCATCGATGAGCTGGGCTTCGTGCCTCTGTCAAAGACCGGCGCCGAGCTACTCTTCGAGATGATCTCGCAACGCTACGAGCGTGGCGCCACGCTCATCACCAGCAACCTGCCGTTCGACGAATGGACCGAGACCTTCGGAACAGAGCGGCTGACCGGCGCTCTGCTCGACCGCCTGACTCACCACGTCAACATCCTCGAGATGAATGGCAACAGCTACAGGCTCGCGCAAAGTCGGGCCCGAAACGCCGGCCAGACCCCGTAAAAGACCGCGACGCGCACTTGAGCCCGCCGCTCGGGCTAAGCCCTCCCGGCGGGCTCAAGTGCGCGCATAAACGTGGCCTGCTTTTACGCCGCCCCGTGGCTGGTTTTTGCTCCGCCATTGACAAGCGTTCAACCATGGGCACGGAGTCAGAGGATGATTTCGACAATCTGTTTGAAGACCTCGACCTGACGTCCACCAAACTCGGCCGTACCGAAGAGGCGAAGAATACCCTGATCGCGCGCGTCCTAACGCATCTGGACGAGATCGATTTCCAGCTGGATCAGGCCGACAGCGATGTTCTTGGCGACGCCTATGAATACCTGATCGGACAGTTTGCCAGCGGAG
>CAUJKI010000095.1 GCA_963205015.1 Pseudomonadota bacterium | reverse complement strand
AACCATTCGGCGCGCACCCCTCCTATGTGCATGGCTACTATGACCGCGACAACGCGTTCTATAACGCCTGGGATGCGATCTCGCGCGACCCGGATGCGCTCGAGAGATACCTCGCCGAAATGGTGTATGGCGTGGCAGATCGAGAGGAGTACGCGGCCAAGCTCGGCAGGGAGGCGTTGTTGCAGCAAGTACCGCCGGGGTGGCGACAACCGGAGTGGACATGACCGACTGTGCAGTTCAAGCCACAGCGACTCCGCCGTGCACGAAAGAGGAGATGCTTGTCGTACGTGCGGCGCGCGAGGTTGGCGATGCGGACGTCGTGTTCGTCGGGATCGGCCTGCCGAACCGCGCAGCGAATCTAGCCAAGCAGACGCACGCCCCCGGGGCGCGCCTCATCTATGAGTCGGGTGTGTACGGCGCCGCTCCCGACAAGTGGCCGCAGTCGATCGGCGATCCGTGCCTCGTCGTCAACGCGCTCGCCGTGCATTCCATGGCGGACCTGTTCCTGTACTACCTGCAACGTGGCCTGATCAATCTTGGCTTCCTGGGCGGTGCGCAGATCGACCGCCATGGCAACATCAACAGCACGGTGATCGGATCCTATGCGCAGCCGCAAGTGCGCCTTCCGGGGAGTGGTGGAGCTTGTGAGATCGCGCTCAATACGCGCAAGGTCGTCATCACGATCCCGCAGAGTCTGAAGCACTTCCCGGCGCATCTCGACTTCGCGACGAGTCCGGGCGTACGCCTGCCTGATGGATCCTTGCCGCGCGGGACGGAAGCGCCGTCCCGTTCGATCGTCGTGATCACCGACATGGCGGTCTTTGGCATCGAGGCAGGAGCTGCGGACCTCGAGCTGCGCTCGCTGCATCCAGGGGTGACCCTGGATATGCTGCAGCGGAACATGGGCTGGCAACCGCGCCTGGCGATGAAGGTGATGACCACCGAGGCGCCGAGTGCGCGGGAGCTCGAGATTTTGCGCAGCCACGCACTGGCGTAACAGACGGCAGACGCTATTTCAGTCGCCCGTCGAGGAATCCGGCGAGCGCCTGGCCGGTGTGCGTGCGCTTCGCCGCCGGACGTCGCGCGAGCTCCTGCGGCGCGGCCTGGGCAACCACGCGGCCGCCCGCGTCGCCAGCCTCCGGGCCCATGTCGATGATCCAGTCGGCTTCGGCGATGACGGCCAGATCGTGCTCGACCAGCACCACGGTATTGCCGGCGTCGACCAGCCGGTGCAGCACACGGATCAGCTTCTCGACGTCGGCCATGTGCAGGCTCGCCTTCATCGAGGAGGAGCTCAAGCCGGCGGTGGAAAGGACCTATGTCGTCGACCGCAAGCGCCAGACGCTGCTGGGCCATTCGTTCGGCGGGTTCTTCACGCTCCATACGCTGTTCAATCGCCCTGGGGCGTTCCAGAACTATCTGGCGTTCAGCCCCTCGATCTGGTGGAACGAGCGCTCGCTGCTCGAAGACGCGCGGCGCTTCGTCGTCGCACGCAAGGCGGCGAGCCGCCGGTCAGTGTGTTCGTCGCCACAGGGGTGCGCGAGGAAACGCCGCGCATCCCGATGGTGTCCGACAGCCGCGAAATCGTCGCGCGCCTGCAGGCGGCGATGGATCGCGGTGTACAGGCACAGCTCTACGTCGCCGAGGACGAGGACCACGGCTCCATCGTCCCCACCGCGCTCGGCCGCGCGCTGCGGTCGCGGATCGGCGAAGGCTTCGCGAAGTAGGGCAGGCTCCGGCGGAGCAGGGTAGGGCCGGCGATCCGGGCGGCTCGCGCCGCCCGGAAGTGCCGAAGCGTTCAGCTCTGCCGCTCACCACCCAGCCAGCGGTAGACCGCCCCGGCGATGGCCGCACCGACGATGGGCGCCACCCAGAACAGCCAAAGCTGCGACAGCGCCCAGCCCTGTACGAACACCGCGGGACCGGTACTGCGCGCCGGGTTCACCGAGGTGTTGGTGACCGGAATGCTGATGAGATGGATCAGCGTGAGCGCAAGCCCGATGGCGATGGGCGCGAAGCCGGCCGGAGCGCGGCGGTCCGTGGCGCCGAGGATCACGATGAGGAAGCCGAAGGTGAGCACCAGCTCGATGGCGAGGCCCGAGGCCAGCGTATAGCCGCCGGGTGAGTGTTCGCCGTAGCCGTTGGAGGCGAGGCCGCCGGCCAGGTCGAAGCCCGCCCTGCCGCTGGCGATGTAGTACAGCACGCCGGCCGCGGCGATGGCGCCGGCCACCTGTGCGATCACGTAAGGCACGAGATCCTTGGCCGGGAAGCGGCCGCCGACCATCAGGCCCACCGACACCGCCGGGTTGAGGTGGCATCCGGAAATGTGGCCGATGGCATAGGCCATGGTGAGCACGGTGAGACCGAAGGCCAGGGCCACGCCGGCGAAGCCGATGCCGAGGTCGGGAAAGGCCGCGGCGAGCACGGCACTGCCGCAGCCGCCGAACACGAGCCAGAAGGTGCCGAGGAATTCAGCCGCCAGTCGCTTCGAGAGAGGCATTGTTTTTCTCCTTGGTGGGTGCCGGAAGGCAGGTTGCCCGCGGTAATCATAGTCCCGGGACATACCC
>CAUJKI010000094.1 GCA_963205015.1 Pseudomonadota bacterium | reverse complement strand
GGGCGGTGCGGCGTAGTCGCCGATCGTGCCGATAGCGAGGGGATGGCGCGTCGGAATGAGGCCGGAGGCGCCGAGCGAGACGCCGATCGGAGCTGCAAGCCGCTCCCCGAGCGCCAGCAACTCCGCGCCGCAGCCCGAGGCCGTGGCGCCGGCGCCGGCAATGATTGCGACGCGTTTCGCGGCAAGAATGGCCTTGGCGGCGCGCGCGATATCATCGGCCGGTGGCACCGGTCGATGTGGCGGCATCCGCATGTCGAGCGGCGAGGTCGCGCTGACGGGCTCGCTTATCTGCCCCATCTCGACGACCTCGGCGATACGGCCGTTGAGATCGAGATGCACAGGTCGCGGCGAGCCGGTCATGGCCGATCGCCAGGCGTGGCGCAGAAGGCGCGGCAGGTCGGCAGCGGAGTCGACTTCGGCGGCGAACTTGGTGACGGCGGCGAAGAGCGGCGCGTGTGGCAGTTCCTGGTAAGCATTACGATGCTGGAGGGAGGCGATCTTGCGCCCCGTGAACGCGATCACCGGGCTGCGGCCGAGATAGGGATCCTGCAGGCCGGCGGCGAGGTTCGCCGCGCCGACCGACTGCGCGAAGCAGATACCGGGCCGGCCGGCCACGCGCGCATAGCCGTCGGCCATGTAGACGGCCGACTTCTCCGTATGGGCGAGCACGCGCGTAACGCCGAGGACACCAAGCTCGATCAGCGTCCGGCGCAGGACGGCGTCGATCCAGAAGACGTGCGTCGTGCCTGTGGCGTGGATCGTGCGCGCCAGCCATTCGGCGCCGGTCATGGACTCCGCTGGGGCTTCGGCGGGCGCTTTGGGCATGTTTCCTCGCAGTCGGCTTTCTTGTTGGAAGACACGACTATATCAACGTGGCGTGGTCTGGACAGGCCGCGTGCACGCATGGCGCGCCTGCGCCGCCTGGGACAGGCCCGATGAGCGTGCTATGGGATTGGCTTCGGCGCTGACTGCCAAGCAAATGAGGTCCCGAATGGCGCTTCCTGTCCCGACCCTTGATCATGTCGTCATCAACGCGCGCACCGACATCGACGGCGCCGCCGAGACCTTCCGGCGCCTCGGCTTCACGCTCACGGAGCGCGGCTATCACACGCTCGGCTCGATGAACCACCTGGCCATGTTCGGGACGGATTACCTCGAGCTGATCGCCGTGCCGAAGGACGCGCCGCCAGATGTGCGCCCCGATGTCCAAACATCGCCGTACGGCCTCAATGGCTTCGTGTTCGGGACGGAGGACTCCGGTGCGCTCTATGCAGCGCTGAGCGCGGCCGGCGTCAATGCAAAGGCGCCGCGGGAGTTCTCGCGGCCCGTGCGCCTGGATGGCGCCGAGCGTCAGGCGACCTTCCGGACGGTCTCGATCCCGGACAGCGATACGCCCTACGGGCGGATCTACTATTGCCACCACCTGACGCGCGATCTCGTGTGGCGCGATGAATGGCGGCGACACGCGAATGGCGTCGTGGCGGTCGCGCGTGCCGTGTTCGTGCATCCTGATCCGGCGGCCGCATCCGATCTCTACGCACGCATGTTCGGCGCGGATGCGGTACGGGACATCGACGGGGGACGGCGCGTGATCGTCGCCGCGACCGATCTGGAGATCCTGACCGAGGCTGCGGCGCGCCGCGAGTTCGGTGACGGGATGCCCGATGCGGTCGGCCGTTCGACGTACATGGCCGCACTCGGGTTCCGGACGTCTTCGGTGAAGCGCACGGCTGATGTCCTTGGAAAGAACGGCATCCCGTTTGCCGAGGGACGCGCCGGCTCTATTCAGGTGCCGGCACGGGCGGCCTTCAATGCCGCGCTGACGTTCGCGGAATAGCTACTGGCCTCAACCTCCTAAATCACACCCTTGGTTTTCATCGCCTTGATGTCGGCGTCGCCGTAACCGAGGCCGGTGAGAACCTCCGCGGTGTGTTGGCCGAGCTCGGGCGTTGGGTCGAGTGCCTCGGGCTGGGGAAAGCGCGACATGTTGATCGGCTGGCCGACGACTTTCAGGTCACCGATCTTCTCATTGTGCATCTTGCGCGCAATGCCGAGATGCTGCACTTGCGGTTCGGCAAAAGTCTTGTCGATCGTGTTGATCGGCCCGCACGGGACGCCGGCCTTGTTCAGCGCGGCAATCCAGTGCGCCGAGGTGTTCGTGAGCGTGCGCGCGGCGAACCTCTCGTTGAGCACCTTGCGGTTCGCGGAGCGCTTGGCGCCCGTCGCATAGTCGGGATCTGTGAGCAGCTCGGGCGCGCCGAGGGCTTCGCAGCAGCGCTTGAACATGTTGTCGCCGGAGGCGGCTATGTTGATATGACCGTCGCTCGTCGGGAAGACGCCGGTCGGTATGCTCGTCGGGTGGTCGTTGCCGGCTTGTCCCGGCACCTCGCCCTTCATGAGCCAGCGCGCGGCCTGGAAGTCGAGCATGAAGATCTGCGCCTCGATGAGCGAGGTGTGCACCCACTGTCCCTTGCCCGAGCGCTCGCGCTCGTAAAGCGCGAGCATGATGCCTTGCGCGAGGAGCAGGCCGGATGTCAGGTCCGCGATCGGAATGCCGACGCGCACGGGCCCCTGGCCAGGGAGGCCTGTGATCGACATGAGCCCGCCCATGCCTTGTGCGATCTGGTCGACGCCGGGGCGCGTCGCATCGGGTCCCGACTGGCCGAAGCCGGAGATCGAGCCGTAGATGATGCGCGGGTTCACCTTGGCTACGCTGTCGTAGTCGACGCCGAGGCGCAGCTTCACATCGCTACGATAATTCTCGACGATCACGTCAGCGTCCTTCGCGAGCGCCATGAAGATCGCCTTGCCCTCCGCGCTCTTGAGGTTGAGCGTCATCGAACGCTTGTTGCGGTGCAGGTTCTGGAAGTCGAAGCCGTGACGCCGCCCGCCCATGGGATCGACATCGCCATCAGCGGGCGGCTCGATCTTGATGACGTGCGCGCCCCAGTCCGCGAGCTGGCGCACGGCGGTCGGTCCCGCCCGGTGGGCGGTCAGATCGAGAACCTTGATATGGGCCAGCGGAAGGGCTGAGCGCGTGGGCGAGGCCTCAGTCATGGGACATCCTCCGTTCAGGGGCCGCGGGGTCGTTGCGCGGCACTCTTTCCACGAGACTAAGCCGCGCTTTCATGCGGGGGCAACCGGTGCCTGGCTATTTTGGTGCTCTGCTGCCATGCGTCCGACCGCGGCGGCTTGACGGCGGCGGCGCGATGACGCTCATAGGGCCCCGCGCATTGGAATTGGAAAGTCCCCGGAATGGCCAGCGACCCTGCACCGAGCGCCAAGCTCTCGCCGGCCATGGCATTTGGCCTGCTTCTCATCATCGCCCTCTCGTGGGGCATGAGCTGGCCCGTCAACAAGGCCATTCTGTCCTACATCTCGCCGCTCTGGGCGGTCGCGACGCGCCTGTGGGCCGCGGCAGCGGTATTCGGCATCATCTGTCTTCTAAGCGGGAAGCTCCGCCTGCCGCCGCGCGAGGACCTGCCGATGGTCGTGAGTCTCGCACTGCTGCACATGGGCCTTTTCGCAGGGCTCACGAGTCTCGGGCTCGTCTACGTCTCCGCTGGACGGACCGTGCTGGTCGCCTATACGACGCCGCTGTGGGTCTTTCCGCTCGCGTGGCTCTTTGCCGGCGAGGCGCTCACCGGACAGAGGCTTATTGCCATCGCGAGCGGAATGCTCGGTCTCGCGCTGTTGGTGAACCCGCTCTCCATCGCGTGGAACGACAGCGGCGTGCTCACGGGCCACGCACTCATCTTGCTCGCGGCCGTCTGCTGGGCGATCAGCATCGTCTACACGCGCCTGCACAAATGGGTGTCCTCGCCGTTCGACCTGCTCTTCTGGCAGCTTCTGCTCGGTGCCATGCTGACGACTGCGGCTGCTTTTCTCTTCGAAGGCTGGCCGGTCATCCGCGTCACGCCCCACTTCATTCTGCTGCTGCTCTATGGCAGTACGATCAGCACGTCGCTCGCCTACTGGGCGCTCAATACGGTGAACCGCTCGCTGCCGGCGACAACGACGGCGATCGGCCTGCTGGCAGTGCCGCTGTTCGGCGTGGTCTCGTCGATGATCACGCTCGGCGAGACGTTCGACATGTTCACGCTCGCCGCACTGCTGCTGATCGTCGGCGGGATTGCGGTCGGCACTGTGCCGCGCGAAAGCCTGCGGTTGCGAGGCTCGCGCGCGGCCTGAGTGCGCCGGCGCATCCGGAACAGGCGCGTTTTCGGTAGGTCCTGGTTAACTTCCCTAACTTAGAGTTGCACCAGGTTGCGGCAGCGCAGCAAAGCGACTAAGAATAAACACGCGGACGATTTACTTCGGACAGGAGTGCAGTGATGCGTCGGTCTCTGCTCGTCCTTGCTATTTTGGGTTTATCGAGCGGAGCGTTGGCCTCCGGCTACGCTCTCTGGACATATGCGAGCGGTGAGTGGGCCACGGAAGTCGCCACCGCACCTCAGGATGCCAATATCAAGTCGGCGCCCGCCGGTGCGAAGCTTGCCGCGCTCACGCCATCTCCCGCGCTGCCGCCCGGGACATCGTCATTGCTTGCCATCGAGGTTGCTCGCATCGATGCGGGTGGCTCCTCGGTGCTTGCCGGGCGCTCGCCGCCGAACCACAAGGTCACGCTGCTGGCCAATGGGCGCGAGATCGCGACCGTAACGGCGACGGATGAGGGACAGTGGGCCGCGGTCGTGGACGAGGGCATTGACGCGGGGCCGCTGGAGCTGTCGATCGTCTCGCAGCCCAAGGAGGGTGGTGCGACCGTGCGCGGGGCGCCGCGCCAGCTCGTCGTTCCCGCAGCGCCGGCCTCGGCGCTCGCCGCGGCACAGTCGCGTTCCGCGCCGGCGCAGTCCGCGGCCGCCGACAACAAAGTCACGTCGCCGCGCGCCGCGGCGCAGTCGATCGATCGACCAGAGACCCAGGCGCAGGTGAAGAGCGGTATGCCGGCTCCAGCTCAGGCCCCGACCCAGGCAAAGAGTGACGAGGCCGCAAGCAAGCGCGCGCTCGCGGAGTTCGAGGCGCTCGTCGAGCGCACGCGCAAGGAGATGGCGCAACAGCCCGCGACCTCGCCGGTCAAGGCCGAGAGCAATCGGGGTGCCACCGTGCTGGCGGCAGGGCCGCCGCCGGCGCCGATGCCGATGCAGGGTCCGGCTTCCGCTGCACCGGCCGCACCCGAAACCAGGCTTGCAGCCGCAGTGCCACCGGCGGTCTCCCCTTCCGTTGCACGCACGGAGCGGGCACCGACGGCCGTACAGGCACCGATCCCGGTTCCCATCACGTTCGTGAGCAATCAGGTTGCGCTCACGTCCGATGGAGAGCGGGCGGCCTCGCTTCTCGCCGAGTATCTCCGCCTCAAGCAGCCCGCCGGCATCACGCTCTCCGGTCACGCCGACGCGCGGGGGCCGGACGGTTACAACATGCGACTGTCACTGCGCCGGCTCGAGATCATCGAGCGCTATCTGCGCGCGGCCGGCTATTCGGGCCAGCTTTCGCTGCTTCCCCGCGGCAAGCGTGAGCCCTATGCCGGTATCGACCGCAAGCGCCTCCCGCTGCGCGAGATCTATCAGGCCGACCGTCGCGTCGAGCTCCGGCTGACGCCGTAGCCTTGCCTGGCATGCCGGCGAAGCTGCCGCATCCTGTTCCCTACCAGGGCTCCAAGCGCATGCTCGCGCCACGCATCGGCGCGCACGTGCCGCGTGATGTCGAGGTGTGGTTCGAGCCATTCGCGGGCTCCGCTGCGATGACGCTCTGGGCGCTCGATGCGCGGGTTGCGCGCCACTACGTGATTGCCGACGTCCTCGCGCCGATCGCCGGGTTGTGGCAGGCCATCATGGATGCCCCGACGGCGACGGCACGGCGTTATGACGAGATCTGGCGGGGGCAGCAACCGGGAAACCGCGACTATTTCGACGCCGTGCGCGCGCGCTTCAACGCCGAGGGTGATCCGGTCGACCTCCTCTATCTTATCTGCCGCTGTGTGAAGAATGCCGTGCGGTTCAACGCCGGTGGCCAGTTCACGCAGTCGGTGGACCGTCGCCGGCTCGGCATGCGGCCGGAGCGCATGGCGGCGGCGATCGCATCGGCGTCGCACCTCATGCGCGGGCGGACGGAGGTCAGGACCGGCGACTGGCTGGCGACGACGGCAGACGCCGACCGGCGCGACTTCGTCTACCTAGACCCGCCGTATCTCGGAACGACCATCGGGCGCGACCGGCGCTATGTCCGGCAGTTGCAGCAGGCCGATCTGATCGAGGGCCTGGAAAGCCTGCTCGCGCGCGGCGTGCGCTTCATGCTCTCCTACGACGGCATGACCGGAGCGAAGTCCTACGGCGCGCCGCTGCCCGAGGCGCTGGGACTCGCGCGCCTGCTGCTCGATGCGGGGATGTCCGCGCAGGCAACGCTCTCGGGGCGCACCGAACGTACGGTGGAGAGCCTCTATCTCTCGCCCGGCCTCAAGCCACCAAGCGTCCCTTGTTCCGCTCAGCGAGAATTGGGCGGACCATCTTCTTGAAGCGCCATGCCTCGGCATCGTGCAGGTAACCCGAGAGGCAGAACGAGTGGCAGCCGATGTCGATGTACTGCTGGAGCACGCCCGCGCACTGCTCGGGATTGCCGACAATGCAGATGCCGGCGCCGGGACGCGCACGCGTGAGACCCGCCCATAAGTTCGGTGCGATCATGTCGCCCATGGTCTGGCGCAGCTCCTGCACGCGCTGGTTCGCGACTGAATGGGCGTAGTGTTCGCGGATGTAGCGCTCGCGCTCCTCGGTGATGTTCTTGATGAGACCATTCGCTGCCTCCCAGGCATCGGCCTCCTTCTCGCGGCAGACGATCTGAAGGCGCATGCCGAAGCCAAGCTTGTCCTCGCGTCCATGCTGCGCAGCGATCGCGCGCAGCTCCTTCATGTTCTTGGCGATCCGCTCGGTGGTGTCGCCCCAGAAGAGATGGACATCGGAGTGCTTGGCCGAAATTTCCGCGGCCTGCCCGGAGCCGCCACCGAGATAGAACTTCGGATAGGGCTTCTGGTAGATGGGGGCGGCCAGCTCGGCGCCGTTCAGCGTGTAGTGCTTGCCTTCATGGTGGACGGGCTTGCCATCAGAGGTCCAGAGCTTCTTCAGGATCTCGACCTCCTCGTCCATGACCTCGTAGCGCTGGTCCTTGTCGAGTTTGATGCCCTCGGCAACGATCTCGGCTTCGCTCTGGCCTGCAATGAGGTTGATCGAGATGCGGCCGCCGGAAAGCTGATCACACGTCGAGATCATCTTCGCGAGCAGCACAGGATTGATGTAGCCGGGCTTCGCCGCGACGAGCATCCTGATGGACTTCGTGCGCCCGATCATCAGCGCCGCGGTCATCCAGGCATCCCAGCACTGATGTCCGACCGGGATCAACATGTACTCGAAGCCGCAGTCCTCCGCCGCCCGCGTCACGCGCTCGAACATCTCCGAGCCTGCGGCGATCTTAAGCGGATCGCCGTAGTCGTCCGTATCGCCGCGCGTCGGCAGAAACCATCCGAATTCGAGAGGTTGCATTCCATTCGTCCCTGAATGTGTCTTGCTCAGAATAACGCTAGCGCAGGATCACCGCCGCGTGAAGCTGCACCGCGCTCAGATCAGGGTTGCCCGTCTTCCAGCCGTGGTGGACGAATTGGGTGGCAGGCTGCCTGGAACAGGATCAGACTACGATCGCAACTGCGCTGGACTATGGAGCACGGCCATGATCCTCGGAATGTCGCTCTCCGCCTTCACGACCCTGCACGTCATCATCAGCCTCGTGGCGATCGCGCTCGGCCTGGCGTGGGTCGCCGACCTGCTGCGCGGGCGCCAGTCAAGGCTCATCGCGGGGCTGTTTCTGTTTACCACCATCCTGACGAGCGTGACGGGCTTCATGTTCCCGGCCTCGGCCGTGACACCGGCCCATATCGTCGGTGTCATCTCGCTCGCCGCGCTCGCGATTGCCGTCGCGGCGCTCTACGCGTTCGGGCTGCGGAACGCCTGGCGGCCGATCTATATCGTGACCGCGGTCCTGTCTCTCTATCTCAACGTCTTCGTCGGCGTGGTCCAGGCTTTCCAGAAGATCGGTCCACTCGCCGCGCTCGCGCCGACCCAGTCCGAGGGGCCTTTCGTCATCGCGCAGACCGTCGTGCTCCTGCTCGCCATTGCCGCCGGCTGGCTGGCCATCCGCCGCTTTCGTATCGGCCCCATGTCGATGGCCTAGGCCTGCGCGGCGACCTGGGGCTGCTTCGGTGCGGCCTTGAGCTCCTCGATCAGGATCTGTGTCTCGTGGGCGCGGGGCTTCGAGAGCGGGGCGAGTATGCGGTACGCGACCGGCACCAGCAGCAGCGTGAAGATCGTCGCGAAGCCGAGCCCGCCGATGATCACCCAGCCGAGGGCAAGGCGCGCCTCGGCACCGGCACCTGTCGCAATAACGAGCGGGAACGCACCGACCACTGCGGCGAGCGCGGTCATCAGCACCGGCCTCAGGCGTGTATTGGCGGCCGTGCGGATGGCGTCCGGCACGCTCATCCCCTCGTCGCGCTTCTGGTCGGCGAACTCCACCATGAGAATGCCGTTCTTGGCCATGACGCCGACCAGCAGAACGAGGCCGATCTGGCTGTAGACGTTGAGCGAGCCACCCGAGAGCAGGATCGCGAATATCGCGGCGGCGAGGCCGAACGGCACGGTCACCATAATGACCAGCGCGCTGATCACGCTCTCGAATTGCGCGGCGAGGACCAGGAATACGATCAGGAATGCCAGCGCGAATACGAACGTAGTGCTCTGCGTCGTTTCGGTGAGTGTCTTGGCCTCGCCGAGTAGCGTGATCGACATGTCCTTTCCAAGCACCTCGGGCGCCACGGTGCGCAGGGTCGCGACGGCATCGCTGAGGTAGGTTCCCTCGGCGAGCTGCGCGCTCACGGGAACGGCGCGCCGCCGGCTCTCGCGCGCGAGCGTCGGTGCGATCGCAACCTCTTCCATCTTCACGAGTGTCGACAGCGCGACGAATTTCCCGCTCCCGGTCTTGACGAAGAGGTTGTTGAGATCGGACGGGTCGTCGATCGGCCGCCCGCCCGGCTTGACTTGTATCTCGACGATCTCCTCGCCGATGAAGAGATCGGCTGCCTTCGAGTAGTCGACCATGGTGTTGATGAGGCTCGTGATCGCCTCGATCGGCACGCCGAGCTTGGTCGCCGCCTCGCGGTCGATGCGCACCGAAAGCTGGGGCTGCGTCGTCTCGAAGTCCGTGCGCGCACTGCGGAAGCCCGGCGTCTGCGACAGGCGCTGGGCGAGTGCGGTCGCACCATCCGCGATCTTCTCGTAGTCGGTGCCGGTCACCGCAAACCTCAGGCCCTGACCGCCACCGCGAATGCCCAGGCTGTTCGGTGAGCGCGTGGTGATCGAGAGGCCGGCGATGCCGGCGAGCTTCTCCTGCAGCTCGGCCTGGATCTCCTGCTGGCTGCGCTTGCGGTCGCGCCAGTGCGCGAGCGGCGCGACGATGGCGGCGCGATTGGGGCTGCCGCGCCCGACAGTGGTCAGGACGCCCGTGATCTCGCCCTTCTTTTTCAGCTCGTTGAGGGCTTCCTCGA
>CAUJKI010000093.1 GCA_963205015.1 Pseudomonadota bacterium | reverse complement strand
CAAGCCTTGCCGGCCGCGCGCTAGGCGCGGTCGTGGCATGCTTTGGCGGTGCTGCCCGGATGGCGGGGTCTGGCCCATATTCCCCGGCCGGCAGACGGGCTTCCGTGGGCCGGGTCCCCAGTTCGTACCGGCCTGATGCCGGGCCGCCCGGTTTGAATTCGCCCCTTGTTCGAGGGGTATCCGGTCGGCCATAAGACGGCAACATGCCGCCCGCCCCCGCGCGGCCAGGCTCACGAGGAAACGTCGAATGTCCACCCGCCAGGACGGTGCGCCTTCTCCGACGGTGCGCTCCCGCGCCGATCTCGTCGATTGGATTGCTGCGGGCTGCAAGCCCGTGGATCAGTGGCGGATCGGCACCGAGCACGAGAAGATCGTCTTTCACACCGATGACCTGAGCCCCGTGCCCTACGAGGGCCCGCGCGGCATCCGCGCGATCCTCGAGGCACTGATCGCGCGCTACGGCTGGCTGCCGATTACCGAGGGCGAGAACATCATTGCGCTACGCCGCCCCGACGACGAGCCCCCCGCTACGGTTTCGCTGGAACCTGGCGGCCAGTTCGAGCTGTCGGGGGCGCCGCTTGCCACGCTTCACGAGGTTGCCGACGAGACCCAGCTCCATCTCGATCAGGTGAGCGCGATCGGCAAGGATCTCGGCGTCGGCTTTCTCGGTCTCGGCTTCTCGCCGACCTGGACGCGCGAGGAGACGCCGCGCATGCCGAAGCGGCGTTACGCCGTCATGACGCGCTACATGCCACAAGTCGGCAAGGGCGGGCTCGACATGATGTACCGCACGGCGACGATCCAGGTGAACCTCGACTTCGGCAGTGAAGCCGACATGGTCAAGAAGCTGCGCGTCTCACTGGCCCTGCAGCCGATCGCGACGGCGATTTTCGCCGCTTCGCCCTTCACCGAGGGCAAGCCGAATGGCTTCCTCTCCATGCGCAGCGAGGTCTGGCGCGATACGGACAAGCGGCGCACAGGGATGTTGCCCTTCGTTTTCGAGCAGGGGATGAGCTTCGAGCGTTACGCCGAGTATGCTCTCGATGTGCCCATGTACTTCGTCTATCGCGACGGCGAGTATATCGATGTCGCCGGAGCTTCCTTCCGGAACTTCATGGACGGCAAGCTCGCGGCGCTGCCGGGCGAGCGGCCGACCATCGACGACTGGTCCGATCACTTGACGACGCTGTTCCCCGAGGTGCGGATGAAGCGCTTCCTCGAAATGCGTGGCGCCGATGGCGGGCGCTGGCGGCGCATCTGCGCACTGCCGGCCTTCTGGGTCGGCCTGCTCTATGACCAGACGGCACTCGATGCGGCGTGGTCGCTGGTCAAGGACTGGACGGCGGAGGAGCGTCAGGCGCTGCGCGATGGCGTGCCGCGTCTCGCGCTCAAAACGCCCTTCCGCAATGGCAAGGCGCTGGACATTGCGCGCGAAGCGGTCGCGATCTCGCGTGGCGGCCTCGCGGCGCGGGCGCGGCGGAATGCTGCCGGCCAGGATGAGCGCGAATATCTGGCGCCCGTAGAGGAGATCGTTGCCTCGGGCCGCACGATCGCCGAGCAATTGCTCGAGTCCTACCACGGGCCGTGGAAGGGCGACGTCCGCCGCGTCTTCGAGGAATATGCGTTCTGACGAGGAGTTTCATTCCCTCTCCCCGCATGCGGGGAGAGGGGGAAGTGAAGCGCGCCATCAGCGAACTCAGCTACTCAACGCCCCGCGCACGGCATTGATGGCCGCGCCGGTCGCCGCGATGAGGTCCGCGTCGAGTGGCGGAGCTTGCGAGGAGAACTTCGCAATCACGATCTGGTTGGCCGGATCGATGAAGAGGTTCTGGCCGTGGATGCCGAGACCCGAAAGCAATGGCGTACGGCCGCGCTCGACATACCACTTCGCGCGGTAGTGCATGGTCGCGCCGGGAAAGAATTCGACGAAGCTCCCGGCGTTCCAGGCCTCGGTGTCGCCGTTCTCGAGTATGTCGGCGATCCAGCTCTCGGGAATGATCTGTCGCGTGCCGCGTGCGCCCCGCTCCAGAACGAGCTGGCCGACGCGGGCAAGATCGCGCGTCGCCATGCACATGCCGCCGGCGCAGCGCGGTGCACCCAGGCGATCGACCGTGATGTACGCGCTTTCGGCGGCGCCCATGGGCTGCCAGATGAGTGTGCTCATGAGGTCGGAGAAGCGTCGCCCCGCCGCGCGCTCGACCACCCATCCGAGCAGGTCGGTATTCACCGAGATGTAGTGGAAGCGGCCGCCGTGCGGGCGATCCGCCTCGGTGAGATTTCGGTAGAACGAGCGCAGATCCGAGGGTGCCTCGCCGGGCGCGAGTGGGTTCCAGCCTGTCGACTTGCGATATTCGATGATCGGGCCGGATGTCGCGAGATAGTTCTCGTCGAAGACGAGGCCCGTGCGCATGTCGAGCAGATGGCGCACGGTAGCGCCTGCATAGGCCGTCCGCGCGACTTCGGGCACATAGTCGGTGATGGCGCGTTCGACATCCAGCGCGCCTTCGCCGGCAAGCACGCCTGCGACCAGCCCGAGCATCGACTTGCTGACGGACATGAGAATGTGCGGTGTGCGGGCGGTCATGCCGTTGCCGTACCGCTCGAAGATCAGCGCGCCCTTGTGCAGGATGACGATGCCATCGGTGCTGCTGTCCTCGAGGAACTGGCCGAACGAGTTGGTTTTGCCGCCCGGCATGGCTACGGGCAGGCGATCGAGGGCCTGCAGCGCGGGCTTCAGCTCGCAAATGTTCGCCGGATCATGCGGGATGTCGGCTGTCGGGATGATCTCGCGTACATGATGGAAGGCCCAACGGTTGAACGGGGACTGCCGCCAGTTCGCCAGCGATACCTGCGTTTCCGGCGTCGGCGGAAAGCCTTCCATGAGGCGAGCGGCCATGCTTGTTTCCCCCAATCGGTCGTGTCCTTCGGATGGCGCCGAGCTTAGGCCATTCGGTGCGCGGCGCGAACACGTTCTCGCGCAGATCGGCTATGGTGCTGGCACAATGGCGCGTGGCATCCGATACTGTCGGCGTCCGCTTTTTCGAGATCGGTGGCTGCCCATGACGACACTGTCTGGCTTGCGCCTTCTATTCTTGCCCGCCACGGTGCTCGCGCTCGGTGCTCCCGCTGCGCCGGCTTCTGCCGCTGCCTGTGTCATCCCGAACTCGCCCTGCTATCCCTGGTCCATCCGCGCGGGCGAGGAGGATACCGTGCTCCTCGAGATCGTTCCCAACAATGCCGACACGGGCGCCATCTATCGCATTTGCGTTTGCCCGCAGACGCCGGACATCTCCGTAGTGTTCGATTTCTTCGAGGCGCGGCGCGCACTCGGCGTCCTTTCGAGCCGGCCGGACGGGCCGATCTGCCGCGACTTCCGTATTCAGACGTCCAGGCAGTCGACCCTCAAGCTCCGGCGCACAAAGGAGAGTACGGAAGCGATCGAAGGCTGCTACCAGACCTATTGAGCGGAGCCGGGAACCGTCTCTCGCCGTGGCGCGTTTGTTATGGTCGGACGACGGAAGTACCGAGAGGGAACAATGAATACCAAGTCAATGATCATTGCTGTGCTGGCTGTGGCCGTAGCTGTGCTCGGCTACCTCTATTGGGACAGCCAGCGCACCGCGGTCGACATCAATCTGCCGGGCGTGCGCATCAAGGCGAACTAGGGCTGCTCATGCATGAGAGGCTGCGGGTGTCCGCAGCCTCTTTCGTGCAGCATGATCGGACACGAGCGGCCGGTCAGTTGCCGGCAAGATTATGAGCCGATGGGAAAAACAGATCCTTCCATGATTCCGGCTGTGTCTTGATGCGGCCGATTTTATGCATGAAGTCGGCGTACGTTTTGACGCCGCTCGGTGCGATCTTGTAGACGGATGAGGGCATCTCGAGAATTTCGACGAGTTCGTTGACGCTGATCTTGTCGCTATTAAGGGCCAGATAGGCTTCCGCTGCGCGTTTCTTGTCAGACGAGATGAGATCCATGGCCTCGCTCAGGGCCTGGACGACTGCCGCGTACACCTTCGGATTCTGGTCGTAGAACTTCTGTGTGGTGTAGAGAACGAGGCATGTCGCGGGGCCGCCGATGATGTCGGAGCTGTCGAGTACTTTGTGCACCTTCGGGCTCTTGAGCTGGATGGCATCCCAGGGCGGCGCCGCAAAGTGGGCGGCGACGACCCCCGAACCCGAGATGAGCGAGGCCGTTGCGTCGGCGTGCGCGAGCGACACCGTGAAGCGATCGTAGTGCTCGTAGCTCTTGTCTCCCAACTTTTTCGCCGCCGCCATCTGCAGCAGGACGGCCTGCATCGAGGTCTTCACGGCAGGCAGCGCGATCTTGTTCTTCTCGTCGAAGTCGTCGAGGCTTTTGATCGCGGGATTATTGGTGTTGAGCGTCATCGGAAGATCGCTCAGGGCACCGGCGGCCTTGATGTCGCCTTTTCCGCTTTTGGAGCGGTCCCAGAGTACGATGAGAGGCCCGACGCCCCCGGCCGCAAAATCCACGGCTCCCGACAGCATGGCATCGTTGACGGCGGCGCCGCCGGCGAGACGTGACCAGGTGACTTTGAGGTCCGGCACACCTTTGGCCTTGGCAGCCTTCTCGACGAGCTTCTCGTGGTCCATGACGAACAGCGCGAGCGAGAGAATGCTCGGCTGTCGCACGATCCGGACTTCGCTGACTTCTGCGCCTGCCGTGGCGGGGGCAAGAACTGTGGCTGCCAAGAGTGCTGCGGCGATATGAGGGCCCCTGCGACGGGCCTGCGCCATGGGCGAGCCGTGTCCTGTCTTCATTGCGTTCATCGTTTCCTCTGTTCTTATTCGTAGTTGTCTTCTCGAGAGAGCTTGGCGGTTCTACTGTGCAGAACTATGCTAAGCTTAGAAATTATAGCCTCAATTCTTGTCGGCGCGGGATGTTATTTTCCACGCAGTGTGTATTCTGCAGTGTAGAACAAATTAAATCTCGAGCGTCGGTGAAGCCGCTGCGTAGAGGCCGCGGCATGCCGCGCCGCGCGCGATGTCTGTGCGTGGGGGGCCGGGCCGGGGCTTTCAGAGGCGCGTGGGACAAATGGGCGCTTTGGCCTTCAGAGGCCTTTCGCCAGATTCCGCAAGCCGAGCTTGATCTCGTAGTCGGCCACGATCTTGTGGCAGACCGCGAGCGGGATGCCATTCGCGCGGGCGTACTGCTCGACTGCCTCGCGGCCGTCCATCTCGTAGATGATCAGCAGCTTCTCAGCGAGCTTGGAGCTGTGGTCCGGCATGTCGCGATCACACGCGATTCGCGCGGCATCTTCGCGGCGACATTCCGCCAGTTCGGCGATGGTCTTTTCACGATACGCACATATGTCGGCGCGAAGGTGCCGAGGCCATGCTGTTCGTGCGTGTCGAGTGACGTGCTAGGTGAGTGGCGGGGGCTCGATGCCCATGCTCGCGGCTGCTGCGGTTGTTGCCGCATAGATGACGTACTTGCTCCAGGGCCGCCACTTGGGGCCGCCTTCCCTCACCATCCGCAGGATGCGAGAGCCCTGCAGCACGTCCTCGTATTGCGGATAGACGTAGACCACATACGCCTCGCGGGGATTTGTCCGCAGCGAGGCTTCCAGCTTGGCAACGACGTCCTGAAGGATCTCGCGACCGAAAGGATCGAAGAGAAAGAGCACGACCGGCTCGTCTCCGTAGGAGAAGTCGAGCGCATCCATGCACTTCAGATCGAACTCCGAGCACTGCTGGGATTCAGGTTTATAGCGCGCGACGTTTGCCTCTGCGCTGCGGTGCAGGTGATCCGATAGCTCTATGCCGACGATCTTCGCAAAGGGAAATTCCGACGCGACGAGCAAAGCGCGGCCTTTGCCCGAACCCATGTCCACGAATGCGAACTTGTCCGGCTGCAGCGGAATGGAGCCGAGAATCTCATAGATGACGGAAGCGGTCGTCGGTACGTAGAAGTGAACCGATGTTTTCTGGTTGCGCTCGAACGTCGGTGCTGAGGTATCCGTGCCGAAACGCGAATCGAAGGCTTCGAGCCGCTCCTCGACATAGGATCTCGCGTATTCGAACAGATAGAAGAGCCGGCCAATGACAGGGCCGTTGAGATCGAGCGGGCCTCGGAACACCTTGGTCAGCAGCGGGTTGAGGGCGGCCATACTGTACTCCTTGTAAAACTCCACCCTCTGCGTCGCGCAAGGGATGTCGCGCGTGACGAGCGTCGTTGGCTTGCCAACGCACGACGCATCAGCGAGGCATTGTCGCGCTTCCTACGTGACCCCCACAGGTGTCCGCGTCGCCCCCATGCGAGCCCTGGCGCAGCGCGTGGTTGGATCACCTCCCGAGCCGCTGCGAAATGCGACATTCGATCCCGGTCATCGCGTCGCTGTTGCAGATGTGAAAGGTGGGCAGCTTTATGCGCGCAGCGAGTTTCCGCTACGGGCTGGATTTATTGCGGCACACTGTGGCGTTCGCGTGTATCGAAGGTTCGCCGGCTTCACATTCCCGTTAGCATGACGTGATCATGTCTCTGATCAAGCCGAAGTCCTGGAGGTCCCGATCGGCGCGACGTCCCGAGGGCTGATGGAATTTCCGGCAGATTTTGGAGCGGGTGAAGGGAATCGAACCCTCGTCATCAGCTTGGAAGGCTGTTGCTCTACCATTGAGCTACACCCGCGATTTCAATGAGTTGGCTGTCTTTTCGCCGCCCGAAAGGGTCGGAAAAGGGTTGAGTAATCGCGTTGGGGATGACTTCTACCGGATGCGGCTCGGGTTGTGAAGGGCGGCGCTTCCAGGCGATTCCCGCGTGCAATTGTTGATCGGAAGCCGTGGCTATTTCCGGCAAATTTTGTTCGCTTACTCTCGTTGCCGGCAGGTTATCGCGGGCGGGTCGGCAAGCGACCGTCACGAAGATCATGCCGTTGCGCAGATGATGTCCAACGGCTGAGCCGCACACTTGAGACAGCGAGTTCCAAGATGCCTGACTGCCAGACCTTCGCACTCTTCATGGCCGCGGCGCTCGTGGTTGCAATCACGCCCGGCCCGGGCATCTTCTATGTCGCTGCCCGCACGCTGGCCGGCGGCCGAGCTGAAGGCCTGGCGTCGAGCTTCGGCACCGGTGTCGGTGGCCTCGTACATGTTGTGGCCGGTGCGCTCGGCGTATCCGCACTCGTCATGGCTAGCGCTGAGGCGTTTGCCGCGCTCAAGCTTGCCGGGGCGGTCTACCTGATCTGGCTCGGCATAAAGACATGGCGCGAGGCGCGCATGGCCGAGCTATCGCTCGTCAATGCCACCGGTGCGGACCAGGCCTACCGGGACGGTATTCTCGTCGAGGCGCTCAACCCAAAGACCGCAGCCTTCTTCTTGGCGTTCATCCCCCAGTTCGTCGATCCGTCGTCGAACGTTGCAATGCAGTTCATAGTGCTCGGGCTGCTTTCGGTGGTGCTGAATACGGCAGTCGATCTGGTCGTTGCGGTTTGGGTATCCAAGGTCAGAGGCCAGCTCGCAAAGCGGCCGACGATCATCGTGAGGTTGCGCCGGGCCTCAGCTGCAGTGATGTGCACACTCGGAGTCGGGCTACTCTTCGCGCGACGAGCAGACTGAACATTCTCGGCGGTGATGTCCGCGGCGCGCCATAAGTGGGCATTTCGGTATCACGTAAGCCGAGGCCGCCCCCGCTTCTGCAACGGCGCTTCCGAACATCACGACCGGACGCGCTCACGTCTGCTTGCCGCTACGGCTTGTCGTTCGGCCGGCAGCAGCTTCAACAACCCCGTCTCGGGAAGAGCAAAGCCCGCGCGTTTCGCGGCGGCCATGACATGGGCGTACATCAACAGCGCTGCGGCCTCCGCCCGCCCCATCGCGGCCTCCTCGACGATGGCCGAATGCTCCGCGACGGTCTGGGACTCTGCCGGGCTCAAGGTGAGTGGCAGCAGTGAGGCGCAGCGCGAGAGGATGTCACAGAAGAGCTGATTTCCGGAGAGCTCGGCGAAGGTCCAGTGAAAGGCGAAGTCCTCCTTTGCCAGGGCCACATAGTCCCCGGCCTCCAGCGCGGCACGAGTCTGGTCGAGAATGCGGCCCAGCCGCTGGAGATGATCGCGCGACAGCAGCGGCGTGACGACGCGCACGGCGAAAGGCTCGATGAGCGCGCGGATCTGATAGGCGTCACGCAGGGCCAGGGTCCCATCGAAGGACCAGCTCGACGGCCTGTGGGGGCTGGCGTATCCGCTGCGCGCGCGCACGAAAACGCCACGTCCATGTTCGACCTGCACGAGGCCGGCAGCGGACAGCGCTGAGATGGCTTCCCGGACCGAGGTGCGGCTGGCACCGAATTTTTCGGCAATGTCGCGCTGAGACGGGAGTGGCTGACCGCTGTCGATCTCGCCTTCGACGATCATTCTCTGCAGTTCGATGGAGACTTGGTCAGCAACGGTTCGTCTCGCGCTGGCTGCTCGCTTGATCTTCGTCGCCGGCATCGGATCCTCGGATGGCAGTACTACCTCAAGCCGATTTGGACAGTAGGGCGAGGCGAGCGTGTCTGCTGTGTGCGTTGTGGTATGACCTATCCAGTCGCTCTACTCTACCCAGCTCGACGCTGCGTGTAATGAAGAATTATGTGCAACGAACTTGACCTCCATTGAGCCTTCTCGATTGCGCGACGGACGCATTCATCGTAACTGGTCAGACCAATTTGTTTCAATGTCTGGGCCGATCGCTCGATCTCTTTGGGGGGACGTTTGAGCGAACACTTTCGGCCATTGGCTGAGGGGGAGCAGTCATGAGCGGACGCGTATTTCCGGCAGCCACTGGCCGGGTCCCGCCCGGTGCGATCGGTCACAATCGCGGCACCGTTCGCCGGAACTACGCCTTTATGCCGCCTGAGGGCGTGCTGGTCAGCCGCCTACCGCAATATCAGAAAACGATCGCGCGCATCCTCGCCGCCCCGGTCCTCGGCGCCTGTTTTGCTCAATACGTCCTCGAGATCGCCCCTGGTGGCGGAACCACGGCTCCGGTGGGCGAAGATGGCATCCAGCACTTCTTCTATGTGTTGACGGGCGAAGTGATGTTCAGCATCGACGGCGCTGCGCCAACGCCGCTCGTCGTCGGCGGTTTCGCCTATCTGCCGCCGGGCGTGCCGCTCACATTGAGGAACGAAACGGAGGAGACCGTGCGGGTGATGGTGTTGCGAAAGCGCTATGAGCCAATTGCGGGCCGAGCCATGCCGGAACCAATCCTGTCGCATCAGGACGCCGTGCCGATGACGAACCACACCGGAATGGAAGGGCGCGGCTTCCAGTTCCTGCTGCCCTATGGCGACATGCGCTTCGATTTCGAGATGAACCTGATGTGGTTCAAACCCGGTGTTTGCTTTCCGGCGGTGGAAACCCACGTCATGGAGCACGGTCTCTACATGCTCGAAGGGCAGGGCCTCTACTTTCTCGGTGAGGACTGGCATGAGATCTGGGCGTCGGATTTCATCTGGATGGGAGGCTTCTGCCCGCAGCAGTTCTATCCGACTGGCCATACCGACGCCTGCTATCTGCTCTACAAGAACGTCAACCGCGATGTCGCGCTCTGATACCTGCGGGACTGCCGTGGTCACCGCTGCGCTTTAGCGGCTGAGGCTCGAATGCAATTCCTCAAATCCGTGTCTCGCTTGCAAAGCCGGGGATGATAATCGCGCGGCAGCAGGGAGGCCTGGCTTGTGGTTTGTCTGCGGGCAGCCTTGTTCAATGATGAGTTTGGGCGGGACAAAGGCCCCCACCCTATTCGGCTGGATCCCGTGCACAGCAATAGCGGGGTTGTTGTCATGCCGATTGCAGTAGCTTCGGGACCTGCTACGTGATTGCGTATTCTGCGAGCCTTACGAAACCATCCGATTCAGAAGTGGAGCTGATGCTGATCATTGATGCCAAGGCGATCCCGGCGTGGAATCGCGCCGTGTTCGAGGATATGCGCAAGGGCCGGCTGAATGCGGTCAATCTCGTGTGCTCGATATGGGAAGACTTCGAGCAGTCAATGCGAAGATTGGCGGAGATCAAGTCACTCATCGCGGAGAATAGCGATATCCTTTATCTCGTTCGCGAGGCGAAGGACATCACTCGCGAGGAGGGCCGCACCGGCATCATTGTCGGCTGGCAGAACTCGAGTGGCTTCAACGATCACTTGCCGTTTGTAGGTCTCGCGGCGGAACTGGGCCTGCGGATTGTGCAAGTCGCCTTCCTGACGGCAAATGCGGCGGCTTGCGGCGCCAACGAGACGCACGATCGAGGTTTATCAGATTTCGGCCGGGATCTTGTCCAGGAATTCAACGCACACGCAATCGCGATCGATATTTCTCACCTCCATGCACAAAGCGCACGTGACGTCGTGGCGGCGAGCAAGGCGCCGGTCTTTTTCGCTCAGACGAACCCGGCAGCATTGAACCCGATGAAGCGAAATAAATCGGATGAGGACTTGCGGGCCGTTGTCAACAAAGGCGGCGTGGTGTCCATTGCGTCCTTGCCGCCGTTCCTGGGTCGAGGGGATGACTCGAGCATCGATGATCTCGCTCAGTCCATTGCATATGTCCTCAATCTTGTAGGGGAAGAAGGGGTAGCGATTGGAACCGATATCACGCCGGGCCAGCCTCGCTCGTTCTACGAATATGTGGGCCGGGATAAGGGCTTCGGTCGAGAACTCTCAAAGTTCCGGAAGCTACCGGTTCTTCCCGGGCTTCAAACATTCGGTGACTATCCCAATCTGATTGCCGCGCTCGAGAGGAAGAAGCTGACTGCGTCTCAGATCGAGCGTGTGATGGGCGCGAACCTTCATCGCTATTTCAAATCTGTCTGGGGCGCCTAAGGGGGAATGGTTATGACGTCCATCCACAAGAAGTCGATCGTTATCGACGGCCTTGTCATCTCGAACTTCGATCGGGACGTATTCGAGGACATGAAGGCAGGCGGCATCACGGCCGCAAACTGCACATGCTGCGTATGGGAGAACTTCGAGCAGACGGCACTCAATGTGGCAAAGTGGAAGAAGCTGTTCCACGACCACGCCGATATCATCACGCAAGTGCACACCGTTTCTGATATCCATAAAGCAAAGAGTGATGGCAAGGTCGGCATCATCCTGGGTTGGCAGAACTCATCCGGTTACGGTGACCACCTCGAGGCCGTGCGCCTGTTCGCGGATCTCGGAGTCCGTATCGTACAAGTCGCCTACAATACGGCGAACTCCGTCGCCTGCGGGTGTTATGAAACGAAGGATGGCGGGCTGACCGACTTTGGGCGCGAACTCATAGCGGAGATGAACACCGTTGGCGTTCTCGTCGACCTCAGCCATGTAGGTTGGAAGTCAACGCAAGACGTTGTTGCATGCAGCAAGAAGCCGGTCGCCATCACGCATTGCGCACCCGCGGGACTGAAAAATCACCCGCGCAACAAGACCGACGAACAACTGAAGCTCGTTGCCGACGCGGGAGGGTTTGTCGGTGTAACGATGTTTCCGGCCTTCCTGGCGCGAGGGCCCGAGTCGGGCGTTGAAGACTATGTGGAGGCTATCGAGTACGTCATCAATCTCATCGGTGAAGAGCAGGTCGGCGTCGGCACCGACTCGACCCAGGGACATGATGCCGAGTTCTTTCGTTGGATCACGCACGACAAAGGCTACGGCCGCAAACTCGTCGATTTCGGTGATGTGCTCGAGCTGAGGGATTTTGAGCGGCTCGGCAAGTTTCCCAATTTGACGGCGGCGATGGAGAAGCGTGGTTGGACAGCGGGCCGCATCGAGCGTGTGCTTGGGCAAAATTGGATCAATCTGCTCAAACAAGTTTGGCCGGCGTAAGGATCGCGCCTCCGAAAGCTACGTCAGTGGCAACGAGCGCGGGAACTCATTGACGCCGCTGAGGATGGTAGCGCCGCTCTGATGCGACGTTGATGTGTCAGGCTGCATGGGCGTCCCACGCAATAGTCACTACGCTCGCAGGATTAGCTCAGCCGCTCCCTGGACGTTTGAAAATCCCCTCGCAAGGCGCGATTGCGTCTCGAGGCACCATGTCAGACGTAGTCGAGCGCGCTCCCCTTATGCGCTGCAATGTGATCCGTCTTGTCGCTCTTGATCTCGTATTGCGGGTCGTCCTTCGAGGCACGATGGGTGTGCCCCTTGTAATCGAAGTCGCTGGTGTGAATGGCGATGATCGTGCCTGACACGCGGCCTGCCTCGGAATTCCATGTCACGTGATCGCCGATCTTGAATCGCCTCGTCATCGTGGTGCTCCTACGTATCTCCCTCTGTTTCTATACAAGGCGTCCTGAGCCCAGAACACCTACCCCCGAGCATTAGTATATGCTCAAAACTATCTGAACTGCTTGAAGGGGCAGTTGCCGCCACTCGACGGTGAATTTCCCAGAGACTTCGAGCGGAGGAGCTGTTGAGCGAGATCTATTGTGGAAGCACACGCCGGGCTCCGGAGATGGGCTCCCGCGCGTCCGCGCCGTTTTGTGCGGTTCTTTCAGGAAATCAGCTTGGCAGGCTGTTGCTCTCCCATTGAGCTACACCCGCGATTTCCTGCGTCGCGCCGCTTTGGCGTGTTGTCCGCCATTGGTAAGCGTAGAGCGGCATTGACCAGGGCGATTAC
>CAUJKI010000092.1 GCA_963205015.1 Pseudomonadota bacterium | reverse complement strand
GCGCCCCTCGGCCGATCTGAACGCGGCCGTTGAGCAGCTGAAGGCCGACGGCCGCAGTGCGGACGCTCTCGAACTCGATGTGAATGATACCGCCAGCGTCCGTGCAGCGATCGGCGCGCGCGAGCCTTACGACGTTCTCGTCAACAACGCCGGCACGAACCAGCCCGTGACCTTTCTCGAAGTCACCGAGGCACAGTACGACACGATCATGACATTGAACGTCCGTGCGGCCTATTTCGTGGCGCAGGCGGTGGCGCAGCGGCTCGTTTCGGCGCACCGGCCCGGCTCGATCATCAATGTGTCGTCGCAGATGGGGCATGTCGGCGCCGCGATCCGCTCCGTCTATTGCGCCTCTAAGTGGGCTATGGAGGGCATGACCCGCGCAATGGCCGTCGATCTCGCGCCGCATGGCATCCGCGTGAACACGCTCTGCCCGACCTTCATCGAAACGCCGCTCGCAAGCCGCTTCCTAGCCAACGAAAAATTCCGCAGCGAGGTCCTGGCCAAGATCAAGCTCGGCCGCGTCGGCCAGGTCGGCGATCTTACAGGCGCCTTCGTCTATCTTGCCTCTGATGCCTCATCGCTCATGACCGGGACGTCGATGGTCATCGACGGCGGCTGGACGGCTGATTGAACTCTCATGGCTGCGTTGACCGCGGCGCGGCCGTCGCCAGCTGGCGAAACGGCGGCCGAGGTGCTTAGATCAGGCTTCACATACCCAAAGAAACTGAACGAGTGAGGAAGCGACCATGGCCATCAGCATTCGTCAGCTCCATCTATATTTCGTTGCCGAAGTGAGCGGCGTAGATCTTTCGCGCCCGCTCGGCCCCGAGACCGTCGGCGCGATCAATGATGCCATCAACAGCTATGCCGTGCTGGTCTTTCACGGCCAATCCCTCGACGACGATCAGCTTCTGGGGCTCGGCCGCACGTTCGGCAGTGTTGCGCCGCCGCGCAATCACCGCGCCGGCCACCGCCTCCAGCACGCCGAGATCGCCGACATCTCGAACCTCAACGTCAAGAACGAGCTGCGTGCCCGTGACGATCATCGCCGGCTCGACTCGCTCGGCAATCAGCTCTGGCATTCGGATGCCTCCTTCCGCCCGATCTCCGGCGCGCTCTCGATGCTGCACGCGCATGTCGTGCCGCCCTCGGGGGGCGATACGCTCTTTGCCGATCTCCGCGCTGCGTACGATGGGCTTGATGACGAGACGAAGGCGCTGATCGAAGGGTTGGTCGCCGAGCACTCGATCTTCAACTCGCGCGGCCAGCTCGGGCACACCGACTACACCGACGCAGAGCGTGCCGCGCTGCCGGCCGTTCGTCATCCGCTCGTGCGCGTGCATCCGGGCTCGAAGCGCAAGACGCTCTACATGGGCTCGCATGCGTCCCACATCATCGGCTGGCCTTTGCCGGAGGGGCGTCTGCTGCTCCGCGAGCTCACTGAGCACGCGACCCAGAAGCAATATGTTCACGCCCACAAGTGGCAGGTCGGCGATCTGGTGATCTGGGACAACCGTTGCACCCTGCATCGGGGCGCGAGATACGACGACGCAAAATATCGTCGCGATCTGAGGCGTGTCACCACGCAGGACATGGACTCCGTCCGCGACAATCCCGAGCTTGTCGCGGCGAGCTGAACGCGCTGATACGTCCGGTGCTCGCATCGACCTTGCCTCAGGCCGCGTGCGCGCCCCGGTGTTGCTTGCCCTCACAGCTTCTGCCAGTTGATCGCTGCCGGCCGGCAGGCCAACGGCGTGGCTTTTTGTGGTTAGAGGCGAGCACGCCCCACCTGTGACCAGAATGCATCGGCGGCTTTGCCTTTTTCGCAAAGGTCCGCGAATACTTGACACGATGAGTACAGTATAAACTATCGTTCAGGAGACGAGCACAGGTAGCCAGGCCGATTCCCCAGCCCCCCAGCGCAAACGTCATTCGCGCGCCAGTACCGCATCAAGGCGGATGGCCAATTCCCGGGGAATTGTTGCGTGTTCGCGCACGCTGGGGGGTAGCATGGATACAAAAAACAAATTCATTGATCGGGCAGAGGCCGCCAATGACGCCCACGCCGGCGACAGGCGGATCGTCGCGCAGCTTTCGCTCGGCGTAGCGGCGTCGATGCTCATGGCCTCCGCGGCCGCAGCGCAGACGACGCTGCCGCCCCTTGCCGTCGAAACCAAGAAGGCGCCGGCCAAGGCCAAGGCGAAGGCTGCGCCGAGGGCGAAGCAGGCGCCGGCGCCTGCCGCCGAGGCGCCTCCAGCAGCGCCGATCGACCCCTCTACCCTGCCCGGCAGCTACACTGTCGGCACGGCGAGCTCTGGGAAGCAGACGGCGCCGCTGCTCAATACGCCGCAGACCGTGGCGGTCATTCCCGGCACGATCATGGAGGAGCGCAAGGCAACCACGCTGACGGAAGTGCTGCGGAACACGCCGGGCATCAGCTTCAACAGCGGCGAGAACGGATTCGGCACCGGCCCCGCAAACTTCCAGCTCCGCGGTTTCGACTCGAGCGCCAATCTTTTCGTCGACGGCGCCCGCGACTCTGGCGTCTACACACGCGACATGTTCAATGTCGACCGCGTCGAGGTGTTCAAGGGGCCGGCAGCCGACAACGGCCGTGGCGGTGCCGGCGGCTACGTCAACATCGTTTCCAAGACGCCGATGCTCGAGAACTTCGCTCGCGCGGAGGTCGGCATCGGCTGGGATGAATACGATTCGGAGATGCGCCGGCGGGCGACGTTCGACGTCAACCAGCGCTTCGGTACGACTGCCGTCCGCATCAACGGCATGATCGAGGACAGTGGTGTCGCGGGGCGCGATCTCGCCGAGGCAAAGGCGTGGGGCTTCGCGCCGACGATCGCCTTCGGCCTAGGAACCGACACGCGTGCGATCTTCTCCTACTACCATCTCGATCGCAACGATCGGCCGGACTGGGGTGTTCCCGCCGCCATGATCAAGGGGACGGTCAACTACAATCCGCTTGCCGCTGCTGCCTCGCGCGATAATTTCTACGGTCTGCGCTCGGACAAGGATCAGGCAACTGTCGACGCCGTCACCGCGCGCTTCGAGCACGATCTCGCCCCCGGGGTCACGGTCAGCAACCAGACACGCTGGTCGCGGGTGGATCGCTACGCGTCGTTCACGATGCCGGGCGCCTTCACGGCCCCTGACACGGCTGCGTCGTCCCACAATTATTATGACCGGCTAGGCACCACTCTGACCAACCAGACTGAGCTCACGGCCAAGTTCTGGGCTTTCGGTTTCAAGCATTCGCTCGGCGCCGGGATCGAGTTCGGTCGCGAGGAGTCGGATGCCAACCGTTACGCGAACAACTTGGTGTTTGGCGGGCTCGGCACCACCATGCTCAATCCCAATCCGGACCGCGCCATTTTCGGCCCCCCGACGCTTAGTCAGACGAACGGCATCAAGATCGACACTGCTGCGGCCTACGTCTACGACACGGTCGATCTCACGCGGCAGCTGCAGTTGACGGGTGGCCTGCGCGTCGAGCGCTATAGCGTCAACATCGCCAGCAAGACGGCTGCGGGCGCTACGGCCGGCATATTCGACGGCTACGACAACGATTTCACGACGCTGGGCGGCAAGATCGGCCTCGTCTACAAGCCGGTGAAAGAGGGAAGCTTCTATGCCTCGTTCGGAACGTCGGGCATGCCGCCGGCGGGCGTGCTCATGTCGTCACCCGACATTTCACGCGTGGACGATGGTGCCTTCCCGGGTCTCGTTCTCGGCGCAGATCCGCAGCGGCTCTACAATTATGAGATCGGCGTGAAGTGGAATTTCTTCGGCGGGCGCCTGATGACCTCGGCGGCGCTCTTCCGCACGGAGAAGCACAGGGTCGCTTATCCTGCCATAGACGACAACGTCACCGCTGGTGATGCCCTTGCAGTTGGCAACCCCATCTACGGCAAGCAGATCGTGGAAGGGCTCGAGCTGACGGTGGCGGGCAACCT
>CAUJKI010000091.1 GCA_963205015.1 Pseudomonadota bacterium | reverse complement strand
TGCGATCTCGGCGCGTGACCCCGGCGCGCTCAAGGCTCTGGCACAGGAGATCGTCGGCAAGGGCGGCGTAGCGCCATCGATCCTGGCTGCCGACATCGCCGCACCAGGGGCCCCGCAGGCACTCGCGGCAGCAACCCTGTCTCACCTTGGTGGCATCGACGTGCTCGTGAACAATGCCGGCGGCTCGCGACCGCTTCCGCCTGATGCGGGCGAGGATATCTGGGAAGAGTCCTTCGCACTCAACTTCCGCTCGGCGCGCAAGCTGACCGAGGCCCTGCTGCCGGGGATGAAAGCTGCGCAGTGGGGACGTATCGTCAACGTGACGGGTGCGATCGTCGCCAAGGCGTTGAATGCGGCTTCGCCCGCCAAGGCGGCGCTGGAGAGCTGGTCCAAGGCGCTCGCGGCCGACCTCGCGCCGCGGGGTATTACGGTCAATTGCATTGCGCCCGGCCGTATCAACAGCGCGCAGATCCTCAATCGCCTGCATCCGACCGAGGAATCGCGCCGGACATTCATCGAGCGAAATATCCCTGCGGGCCGCTTCGGTGAGCCTGAGGAGGTCGCGCCGCTGGTCGCATTCCTGGCTTCGCCGCAGGCATCCTACATTACGGGAACGACCATCCCCGTGGATGGCGGCGCCTTGCGGCTTGCGTTCTAGACATTGCTGCGACCTGCTCTCTCCAAGCCCAGCGATCCGCGCGCCCGCGCCATGCAGAGGACGCGCCGGCTGTCGCTCGGGCCGTCCGGACGTGCTTAGCTGGGTACTGCTGGGTCGGCAGCATTCGGGAGGACAGAACAATGAAAGTTGGTTTCATCGGCCTCGGCACGATGGGCGCCTACATGGCCGCCAATCTGTCGAAGTATCTCGAGAGCTCGAATCACGGCCTCGTCGTGCATGACGTGCGGCGCGAGGCCGCCGAGCCGTTCATCGCCAAAGGGGCGGCATGGGCTGCGAGCCCGCGTGCGCTCGCCGAGGCATGTGACGTCGTCTTCCTGTCGCTTCCTGGCCCGAAGGAGGTCGAAGCCGTCGCGACGACGGCCGACACCGGTTTGCTCGGCGGCCTCAAGCCGGGTGCGGCAGTGTTCGATCTCTCGACGAACGCACCGAGCATGGTACGCAAGATCGCCGCGCTCTTTGGAGAGAAAGGGTGCCACTTCCTGGATGCGCCGGTCAGCGGCGGCCCCGCAGGCGCGCGCTCAGGCCGGCTCGCCATCTGGGTCGGCGGCGACAAAGCGAGCTTCGACGAGCACAAGGTTTTCCTCGACGCCTTTTCCGATCAGGCGCGCTACATCGGTGCGATCGGCGCGGGCTCCGTCGCCAAGCTCGTTCACAACTGTGCTGGCTATGCCATTCAGACGGCGCTCGCCGAGGTCTTCACCATGGGCGTGAAAGGCGGCGTGGAGCCGCTGGCGCTGTGGGAGGCCGTGCGCACGGGCGCGGTGGGCCGTAGCCGCACGTTCGATCGTCTCGTCGATCAGTTCCTGCAGAATAAGTACGAGCCGCCGGCCTTCGCGCTCAAACTCGCGCTCAAGGACATGACCCTCGCGACGGACCTCGGGCGTGAGCTCGGCGTGCCGATGCGTCTTTCCAATCTTGCCTATACCGACATGGTCGAAGCCATGGGACGCGGCTGGGAAGGACAGGACTCGCGCTCGGCCATGAAGCTGCAGATCGAGCGCGCCGGCGTGGAAATCGCCGTCGATCCCGAACGTATCAAGGCCGCTCTCGAGCGTGATCCGCCGACGACCGGTGATCCCAAGCGGTCCTGAGCGGTGGGCTAAGCTTGGTTCGCTGCGATCTTGACGCCGCGGCGGCGCGGCCCGAACAGGCAGCAAGAAAAGAGAATGAGGCCCGATACCGTGGCGATCATGCCGGCGGCGCTGACACTTGAGCGTGCGCCGAGCCATAGCGGTCCATAGCCGGCGAGGACATAGCCGAGCACGGCCGATAGGACGGCAAAGAGGACGCTCCAGGCCATCTGCGGGCCCATGCGATCGGTCATCAGGCGGGCTGCTGCGGGCGGGCAGATGAACATGGCGATGACGATGATCGAGCCAACCGCATCGAAGGCGGCAACGGCAGCGACCGCGACCATGACGATGAGCGCGTAGCTGGTCAGTCCCGGCCGCGCGCCGATGCTTTCGGCGAAGGCAGCATCGAACGTGCTGATCACGAGCTCCTTCCAGAAGATCGTGATGAAGCCGGCGATCACGAGCAGGACGATGGCAAGGCGCGGGAGCTGGGCTGGAAGCTCGGCGAGTGCGGCAGGGTCGGCCAGCGAGGACCAGCTCTCGCCGGCGAGCCAGATCAGGCTTTCGAGATTGCCGTAGAGGGCGTGCTCGACATCGAGATGCACCTTGCTCGTGTCGGTACGCTCGAGCAGCAGGACGCCCGCGGCGAAAAGGGTCGTGAAGACGACGCCCATGGCCGCGCCGGGCTCGACCTTGCCGATCTTGCGAATGAGCTCGATGAGCAGCACCGCAATGATTGCCGCGAGGGCGGCACCGATCAGCATGGCGCTGGCCGCGAGTGTTCCCGTCACGAGGAAAGCCCCGACGATACCGGGAAGAGCCACATGCGCGACCGCGTCGCCGATCAGGCTCTGGCGGCGCAGGACGAGGAAATTTCCAACGAGCGCGCACGTGACTGAGGCGAGCGTGCCGATGAGCATGGGCACGAGCGAGAGCTGGACAAATTCGCTGCTCATGATGCCACCTCGTGCGGGACGAGGCGGCGATCGAGCTCGGCCACGATGTCGGCGGGCAAGGTTTCGGCGATCGGCGTCACGCCGTGATGGGGTGCATTGGCGGCCTCGTCGGGAAAGAGCTTGCGGTACAGCGACCAGCGCGCCTCATCCCGCATGACCTCGGCTGCAGCGCCTCGCCCGGCGAGCGTGGCGACACCATCGGCACGTATGAAGCCCTTGCGCTTCAGCACCCGGAGCGTGAAGGCATCATAGATGGCTTCACCACGGGCGAGCGCGATGAGCCCTTGCCGCTTGTGCACCTCGGTCTGGAACGCAAGCCGCTTGAGCGCGCTTGCGAGCAGTCCGCGGCGCGGCGAGAGCAGCATGGAGGCCAGGAACAGGACGAACGCGACGAGCACGATTAGTGCGCCAGTGGGCAAGCCGCGGTCCAGCGAGGAAATGACGGCGCCGAGATAGGCAGCCACGGCGCCGAGGGCGGCGGCGATGAGCACCATGGGCTCCGGCCGGTCCGTCCAGAAACGTGCGGCGACCGGAGGAATGATCGTCAGCGCGACAATCAGCACCAGACCGGCAACCTTGAGCCCGATCACCGTGATCGCCAGCAGGAGGCCCATCATCGCGAGATCCGTCGCGCGAACGCTGATGCCGCGGACGGCCGCATACTCCTGATCGAAGCAGACGAGTGTGAACGGCCGGCGCAGCATGAAGATGGCCGCGCCCGAGAGCAGCGCCGCCACGGCGATCGTCTCGGCTTCGCTGCGCAGCATTCCGGCCGTCGAGCCTACGAGATAGCTGGAGATGCCCGCCTGCCGGCCGGTCTCCAAGGATTGGATGACAGTCAAGAGCACAATGCCGAAACCGAAGAATACCGATAGCACCGCACCGATGGCGGCGTCCTCGGTCAATCTCGTGCGTCGGCCGATCCATTCGACGAGGATGAGGCCGAGACCGGCGCTCGCAGCCGCGCCGATCATGAGGCCCGCGATCCAGCGCCCGTCGCCGGTGAGGGATGCCATCACGATGAACGCGAGGCCGAGGCCGGGAAGCGTTGCATGGCTTATGGCGTCGCTGACGAGCGAGCGCTTGCGCAACAGGACGAACGTGCCGATGGCGCCCGCGCTCGCGCCGAGCACGGCAGCGCCGATGGAAACCAGCGCGGTGTTGTAGCCGGCCTGCAGCAGAAGTGCCGTGAGAAAGGCGTTCATGACTAAGAAGCGTTTGCTGGCGTCACCGTGCTGGCCAAGGCCTCCACCTGCGTGGCTGCCAGCCGGCCGCCGTATGTCGCTTGAAGATTTTCGGCCGTGAAGGTTGTCGCGACGGGGCCGGCGGCAATTCTCCGCACATTGAGCAGGAGCACCTGATCGAAATAATCGCGCACGGTCGAGAGGTCGTGGTGTACGCAGATGACCGTACGGCCTTGCGCGTTCAGATCCTTGAGCACCGACACGATGGCGCGCTCGGTGGCGGCGTCGACGCCGGCGAACGGCTCGTCCATGATGTAGAGGTCAGCATCCTGGGCCAAGGCGCGCGCGAGGAACACGCGCTGCTGCTGGCCGCCGGAGAGCTGCCCGATCTGGCGGTGGGCAAACGAGGCCATGCCCACCCGCTCGAGGCACTCGAGCGCCTTCTGGCGATGGCGTCGCCCGGCAAAGCGCAGGAAGCCGATTTCGCGATAGAGGCCCATGATCACGACGTCGAGCGCGGTCGCGGGAAACTCCCAGTCGACGCTTGCCCGCTGCGGGACATACGCGATGCGATGACGGACCTCTATATAAGGTCGGCCGAAAGCGGTTACTTCGCCGCTGACGCGCGGAACTATGCCGAGCGCGGCCTTGATGAGCGTCGACTTGCCGGCGCCGTTCGGCCCGACGATCGCGACCATGCTGCCGGCCGGCGTCACGAAGTCGACGGAGAAGAGAACCGGCTTCTCGCCATAGGAAACCGTCATCCCAGTGATCGCGAGCGGGCTGTCCGAAGGCGCGGGCGCGAGGGTGCGGCCATTGTGGGTGACGAGCTGGGGCGCGGGTTCAGTCATTTGCGTGCTCACATTGCCGCCAGCCGGTTGTTGAGGCCCTTCGCCGGCGCTTCGCCGCCGAGCGCACGGGTGATCACCGTGGTGTTGTGATCGATCATGCCGATGTACGTGCCCTCGTAGGTCCCCGGCACGCCCATCGCGTCCGAAAAAAGTTCTCCGCCGATGACGACCTTGTGGTTCTTGGCGGCGGCGCCTTCGACGAGCGCCTTGACATTGCGATCGGATACCGAAGATTCGATGAAGATCGCGCCGATCTTTCTCGTGACGATGACGTTGACGAGTTCCTCGATCTGCTTGAGGCCGGCCTCGCTCTCCGTCGAGATGCCCTGGATACCGAGCACCTCATAGCCATTGGCGCGCCCGAAGTAGCTGAAGGCATCGTGCGCCGTTACGAGCACCCGCGAGGTCTGCGGAACCGTTGCGAAGGCCTTTTCGGCATAGGTCGCCAACGCGTCGATTTCGCCGAGATGGCGTTGCAGGTTGGCGTCGAAGGCATCCGCACCTTTCGGATCGAGCTTGAGCAGCGCATCGCGCGCGGCAACTACCACGCCCTTCCAGAGGCGCGGGTCCATCCAGACGTGCGGGTCATATCGGCCCGGGTAGGCAACGCTGCTGAGCAGCTTCTCCTTGGGCAACGTCTCGGCGAGCGCAAAGACGGGTTTGCGCGCGGCCAGGTTCCGCAGGAAGTCCTCGAGCTGCGCTTCGAGGTACAGGCCATGCCAGAACACGGCATCGGCCTTTGTCATGGCGGCGATATCCGACCGGGTCTGGCGATAGGTATGTGGATCGACACCGGCACCCATGAGCGCTGTAACCTGCACGCGATCGCCGCCCACCTGCTTCAGCGCGTCGGCGATCATGCTCGTAGTGGCGACCACGGTCAGTTTCTGCTGTGCCACCGCCGCGGACCCTGCAGAAAAGGCCCCAAGAACAATGGCAAGGAGACCTCCGGCCGCCATCGCCAGCTTGCGCCGCCACCCCCGCTCTACCGCCGTCATTTGTCCTCGCCCGGTTAAAGCCTGCCGCATCGTCCCACATGCGCCTAAACGGCA
>CAUJKI010000090.1 GCA_963205015.1 Pseudomonadota bacterium | reverse complement strand
CTGGCAAATCGCGTCAAGCTGCACGGCCCCCTCGATCGGCCGCAGATCCGCGATCACCTGCGTAGCGCCGACCTCTTCGTCCACCCCAGCCACGGCGAGACATTCGGCCTCGCATTCGCCGAAGCCCTCTGCATGGGCCTGCCCTACGTCGCAACCGATGCCGCCGCGCAGGCACTCTCCCCACGCCCCGAAGACGGCGTTCTCTTCAAAGCAGGCAGCCCTGCCGATCTCGCTGCAGCCGTTGAAAAGCTAATCTCCGCACCGTCGCAGTTCCATCGCGCGGTCCGCGCCGAGCACTATCGTGCCCGATTCTCCTCGCAGGCCATTGCCGCCGCCTATGCCGAGCTCCTTAGGTCGTTGTGCGATTAGAGAGGAGACCGCGAATCGTCGAGGTCTTCCAGGTAGTTGACCCGCTAATGCCGATCGATCCCCGTCGTCTGGCTCGGTGGGCTGAAGATGTCGAGGATCAGGCAGTCTTCCAGCGCATACGCCGAGTGCGGACAGTTCGACGGCAGGTGCAGCACCTCGCCCGCATGGAGAACGAGTTCGCGCCATTGCGGCATTCCCTTCTCGCCGAGGCCGAATCGCATGCTGCCCTCGAGTAGGCAGGCAAACTGCTCGTTCTCATGCGCGTGCGACGGGATGTCGCAGCCCTTTTGCAATCGTACCTGCGAGATCATCGCCTTCTCGCCGATGACGCGACGCCGCTCCAACAGCGCCATAGGTTTGTCTGAAGCAAGGTCTTTCCAGCGATAAAGAACCGCGCTCATGATGTGTCTCCGGCAATCTGTCTCACCGGCTCGCGGCAGAATTCTAGGCCCCGGTTGGTTACGAGCACAAGCTGAAAGACGCGTCCCAGACAGGCATCTTGCGCCCCAACGGCGCGCACGACGAGCAAGAATAGCTATTGGAGGAGTTGGTCAAACGATTGAACCGATTGGCCCGCTTCCGAGCGATCACCGATCAGCCAATGGCGACGAGGAAAAAGGCCCGTGTCACCAAAAAACCACCCAAATTGCGAGTCGCCCCAACACATGCCTGACACGCGACTTGCAAGCGTCCGCGCAAACTTTTTTCGCCTATTGTCACCTTGGTTTTGGCGATCAAAACCGCCCGTCAGACGTGCTCCGGCGGCTGAATTTTGTCGCACTCGCCCGCCGCCAGCTTCTTCTGGTACTCCCGCCATGTCATGTTCGGAATCGTCCCGGGAACCTGTTTCATCGAAATGCACCCATCCACCGGGCACACCAGCGAGCACATGTTGCAGCCCACACAGGTGTCCTGCTTGATGGTGAAAACCCCGACATATCCATCCCCCGAGCCGGGCAGAACGTTGACGTCGCCGCTCTTGGTGAAATGCATGTTCGGATTAACAAGGGCCTGGCCGTTGCCGTTGCCGCCGGTCGCGTGCGCAACCTTGCCGTACTTCTTGACGAATTCCGGTTCGCCGACACGCTCCCACTTGATCGACTGGTGGCAGCCGTCTTCGCAGGCGATAAAGCAGAGGCCGCAATGAACGCACTTGGCCTGATCGATTTCGGCGACGACCTTGTGTCCGAGGTTGAGATCGCCCCAGTCGGTGATGTTCGGCAGCGCCTTGCCCTGGAAATCGCTGATCTTCTTGAAGCCCTTTTCGCGCATCCAGTTCTTCAGGCCGCTCTCCATGTGCTCGACGATGCGGAAGCCGTAATGCATGACGGCCGTACAGACCTGCACGCACCCGGCCCCGATGAGAAGAAACTCCACCGCATCCTGCCACGCCTGAATGCCGCCGATGCCGCTCACCGGGATGCCTACCTGCGGATCGGCCGCAACGCTGCTCACCATGTTCAGGGCGATCGGCTTGACCGCAGGGCCGCAGTAGCCGCCGTGCGAACCCTTGCCATCGACAGCGGGGCGCGGCGCGAAGCTGTTCAGGTCGATGCCCATGATGCTGTTGATCGTGTTGATGAGCGACACCGCATCGGCACCGGCCTTCGCCGCTGCCCGGGCAACCGTGCGCGGGTCGGTGACGTTCGGCGTCAGCTTGACCATCACCGGAATCTTCGCCACCTCTTTGCACCAGCGGGTGATCATCTCGGTGTATTCGGGAACCTGTCCGACGGCAGCGCCCATGCCGCGCTCGCTCATCCCGTGCGGACAGCCGAAATTCAGCTCGACGCCGTCGCAGCCCGTGTCCTGCACCTGCTTGATGATGTCGTGCCAGATCTCCTGCTTCGACTCCACCATCAGCGAGACGAACAGGGCATGATTCGGGAACTCCTTCTTGATCTGCCGGATTTCCGCGAGGTTCACTTCGAGGGTGCGGTCGGTGATCAGCTCGATGTTGTTGAGTCCGACGACCTTGCGCCCGTCGTAGTCGATCGCGCCATATCGGCTGGAGACGTTGACGATCGGCTCGTGGTTCAGCGTCTTCCAGACAGCGCCGCCCCAGCCAGCCTCGAAGGCCCGGCGAATCTGGTACGCGCTGTTGGTCGGCGGCGCCGACGCCAGCCAGAAAGGATTGGGAGCTTTCACGCCACAGAAAGTGATGGACAGATCGGGTGAAGACATCGGTCGCACTCCTGAATCATTCCGAACGAGTGATCGGGGTTCTCATTGTAACACTAAACCGGTGCCCGCCAGTGCGGGATTTCCAACTGGGACCGCCCCCCACGGGAACTGTTCCCATATCCGACTTCCCCGCCCGGCATTTGGAAACGGGACAGCCTTCCACCGCCGAATTCGCCGCCGCATTCTGTCCTCCGGCTTGGATCGTTGCGGCCGCACGCGCGCGCCTCTGGACAGAACAAAGGCCGCGGTTTATAGCCCTTGCTTCAATGAGGACGGCCAGACAACGAGAGACCCGATGAAGCTGATCGTGCAAATCCCCTGCCTGAACGAAGAAGCCACGCTTCCCGCGACCCTGCGCGACATCCCACGGCAGATTCCCGGCATCGATAAGGTCGAGATTCTCATCATCGACGACGGCTGCACCGACCGCACCCTGGAAGTCGCCAAAGAGATGGGCGTCGAGCACGTCCTCAAGTTTCCCGGCAATCGCGGGCTGGGGCATGCCTTCTCCGGCGGGATGGACTACTGCCTGCGCCACGGCGCCGACATCATCGTCAACACCGACGGTGACAATCAGTACTTCGGCGGCGACATCCCGCGACTGGTCCAGCCGATCCTCGAAGGTCGCGCACACATGACCATCGGCGACCGCGAGCCGGAGAAAGTCGCCCACTTTTCATTTGTTAAGAAGAAGATGCAGACGCTGGGCAGCAAGGTGGTGAGTTTTCTCGCCGGTATGCCGGTGCCCGACGTGGCCAGCGGCTTCCGCGCCTACAGCCGTGAGGCGGCGATGCGGCTGGTCTGTTCAACAGACTTTGATCACACCGTTGACCACGCGATTCAGGCGGGACGAAAGCGGC
>CAUJKI010000089.1 GCA_963205015.1 Pseudomonadota bacterium | reverse complement strand
CATGTCCCAATGGCCGCGACCTAAATCGGCTTCCAGAGTGCCACGAATGACGCCCTGTATCGTCCCGATCTTTGGACACGGCAGTCGCCCTATTCTGGGTACTTATGACCAGAGTTCAGATCAAGAACAGTAGAGCTTCTGTGGATGTTTTGTCCCGCCGGAGATGCGAAAATGACACTGAAAAGGGCTTCGCATGGCGATACTTGGCCAAAGTCTGCCGATTTGCGTGGACTGAACGCTCCGAACACGGTTTTGCGCGACCGCTCAGCGGAGCAAAGGTGACCATGCCGGGTCGGAAGCGAACGAAGGCGTGCGAATCACCCGCTCATTCCGACCCGTGAGGTCGATCGAGTAGATGCGAGGCCCGGCGTTGGCACCCTGCTCCTCGCGGAAGAACATCAGGAAGCGACCGTTCGGTGCCCAGGTCGGCCCCTCATTGTGATATCCTTCGGTGAGCACGCGTTCGCCCGAGCCGTCCGTACGCATGACGCCGATGAGGAAGCGCCCCGAAAGCTGCTTCGTGAATGCGATGTAGTCGCCGCGTGGTGACCACACCGGAGTCGAATAGCGGCCTTCGCCCAAGCTGACGCGACGCGGCGCGCTGCCATCGGCCTCCATGACGTACAACGCTTGGCGGCCTTCGCGATCGGATTCGAACACGACCTGGCGGCCATCGGGCGAGTAGCACGGACCGGTATCGATCGCGCGCCCCTGGGTGAGGCGGCGGATCTGTCGACTGCGCAGATCCATCTCGAGGATCGCGCTGTCTCCCTCCTGCTGAAGGCTCATGATGATGCGCTGGCCATCAGGCGAGAAGCGTGGCGCGAAGGTCATGCCTGGGAAGTCGCCGACGACGCTCCTCTGTCCGGTATCGATGTTGAGCATCACGACGCGCGGCTGGGCGCCCGCGCCATAGGACATGTAGGTGATGTCCTGGGACGATGGACTGAAGCGCGGCGTCAGCACGAGCTCGTTGCCCTGGCTCAAGGCGCGGACGTTGAAGCCGTCCTGGTCCATGATGGCCAGCCGCTTCACGCGCTTCTGCTTCGGTCCGGTCTCGTCAATGAACACGACGCGCGAATCGAAATAACCCTTCTCCAGCGTCAGCTTTTCCCAGACCTGGTCCGCAATGATGTGGCCGACGCGGCGCCAGTTCGCCGCCGTGGTCGTGAACTGCTGCCCGGTCACCTGCTTGCCGAGAACGACGTCCCACAGCCGGAACTCGGCCCTGACGCGCCCGTCCGGAAGCTGCGATACCCGTCCGACGACCAGCGCCTCGGCGCCGATGCTGCGCCAGTCGGCGAAGCGCGGCGCGGCATTGAGGTCGCCGATCCGCTCGATGAAGCCCTGCGGATCGAGCGGCTGGAAGAGCCCCGAGCTTTCGAGGTCCGCTGTTACGACGCCGGAGACGTCGGCGGCAAAGCGCGGGTCCTCGCCGAGAAACGGTGGGATGGCGATCGGGCGCGGACGCAGATTGGCTTGATCGATGTCCACCTGCAGCGGCCCGCGCTGCGGCGGTTGTTGTGCAGCAGCCGGCAGGAGCGGCGCCAGTGCAGGCGCGAGCGCCGCTGCGCCGATCTGAAGGGCTCCCCGCCGCGTCAGCGTGCGCTTCATGGTCGTGCCAGACATTATTTCGCCCGTCCCCGGAAGATCCCCTGACGCTGTGCGACGCCAAGGTGTCGAAAGTTTGAAGCCAGCGGGTGGGCGTTGATCCGGGGGACGTCGGCTCAGCCGAACGTCACGCCGCACTTCGCAGCCCATCCGAGGCCCTCGATCGTGCCTTTCCGCGGCTTGTACTCGCAGCCGACATAACCTGAGAAGCCCGTCGCGTCGATCTCCCGGAAGAGGAAGGCGTAGTTCATTTCTCCATCATCCGGCTCGCCGCGGTCCGGCGGGCTTGCAATCTGGTAGTGACGGGCAAGATGGCCGAACTCTCGAATGGCGGTGGCGGTGTCGCCTTCCTGGATCTGGCGGTGGTAGAGGTCGAACTGAAGACCGAGGTTCGGCTCGCCTGCCTCGTAGATGACGGCGCGCGCTTCGCTGGTCTTGTTCAGGAAGAAGCCCGGAATGTCGCGCGTATTGATCGGTTCGATGATTACGTCGACGTCGTCCTTCGCTGCGATCCGGGCCGCGCGTTTGAGATTGGCGACGTACGTGCGCCGCTCGGCGCCGTGATGGCGGAGCCCCGGCATGGCATGAATGCGTCGGCATCCGGTCGCCTCGGCATAGCGAAGTGCCGTCGCCACGGCCTGCTCGAACTCCGCCTCGCGGCCAGGGATGGCGGCGAGCCCGCGCTCGCCCTTGGTCCAGTCGCCGGGAGGGAGGTTGAAGAGGGCCTGCGTGAGGCCGTTCGCCTTCAGCCGCGCGGCGATGTCCTGCGGCTGGTTCTCGTAGGGGAAAAGGAACTCGACGGCGCGGAAGCCCGCCTTGGCTGCCGCCTCGAAGCGGTCGAGGAACGGCACTTCCAGGAACATGAAGGAGAGATTGGCGGCGAAGCGCGGCATGGTTTCGGTCCTCCCGGGCGCGTCTGTTCGTTGACGAGGAGCATTGCAGAGGCAGGCGCGGTTGTCAGCAGGGGGAGCGCCGGATCATTGCTTCGGGGAGGCGCCGAGCGTCATGATGAAGGCGGCAAGCGCGTGCATCTCGTCCTGGCTGAGATGATGATTGGGCATCATCGGCGGGATGCTGCGCAGCCAGGTGACGATGCCTTCGCTCGTCTGGTTACGTCGCCGTGCCACGGCGGCAAAGCCGGGGATTTCGTTCGCCGCCTGCTTCTCGCCCTGGCCCGGCACCATGTGGCAGTGCGCGCAGAGACGCCCGGCGAGGGCGCGCCCCCGCTCGATGTCGTCGCTGGCCTCCGCCGCCCCGGCGCCGAGCCAGAGGGCGAGCGCCACGGCAGCCGGAAGGGCCGCCCCTCGACACGCGTTCATGCTTCAATCCCCAATGCTGCACCCGGTCCTGTACGGCCAGGGACGCCGCCTGGCCTTGAGCCTGCGCAAGGGCGGCGGGGCCGCATCCCTCGATCCAACGCATCACTTGCGCGAAAGCGCCTCCGGAGCTATGCCCAAACATCGTTCGGCCACGGATGAGCGAGCAGAGCCCATTGACGCAGCGACCAGACGAGCGCCAGGTCCGCGAGATGCTGGCCGTGCTGCGGGCCGAGCATCGCAGCCTCGATGAGCAGATCATACGGCTCGAGGGCGAGCAGTCGAACGACCAGGTCACGATCAAGCGGCTCAAGAAGCAGAAGCTGCTGCTGAAGGACCGGATCACAGCGCTCGAGGACCAGATCACGCCCGACATCATTGCCTGATCCGTAGGACGCGCCTTCCACACCATAACCGGATGGATGGCTTGCCCGGTCCCGGTTCCGCAAACTACTGTCACGTTCAAAGTGACCAGTCACTTTGAACGTGACTGTTCGGCTCCGAAAGCGCAATTCAAAGGGAAAGCACAGGCAATGGCCGGGTCGGCGGCAGACGTGGCGATCATCATGGGCAGCCGCTCGGACTGGCCGACCATGAAGCGTGCGGCTGAGATCCTGGACGAGCTCGGCGTGAGCTACGTTGCCAAGGTCATCTCTGCCCATCGCACGCCGAAGCGCCTCTATGACTTCGCGCACAAAGCGCGCGATGCTGGCTTCAAGATCATCATCGCGGGGGCCGGTGGGGCCGCGCACCTTCCCGGCATGACGGCGTCGATGACGCCGCTCCCCGTTCTCGGCGTGCCCATCAAGACGAGCGCGCTTTCCGGCCAGGACAGCCTGCTCTCCATCGTCCAGATGCCGGCTGGCATTCCGGTCGGCACCCTCGCGATCGGCGAAGCGGGAGCCGCCAACGCCGGCATCCTTGCCGCGCAGATCCTCGCCATCGCCGATGCAGCGCTCGCCGTCCGTCTCGACGCCTGGCGTGCGCGCCAGACCGCGAGCATTCCCGAGGCGCCGGAAGGGCCATGACGGCACCGGCGCCGCTCGCCCCGCATAGCGTGATCGGCATTCTCGGCGGCGGTCAGCTCGCCAAGATGCTCGTGCAGGCGGCTGCCGAGCTCGGCTTCCGCGCTGCCATCTACTCAGATGATTGGGGCCCGGCGCTGGACGTCTCGGCGAGCCATCTGATCGGGCCTTACGAAAATCTCGCGCGCCTCGACGAGTTCGCGCGTGCCGTAGATGTCGTGACCTACGAGTTCGAGAACGTGCCGGTCATCGCGGCCGAGCACCTTGCCCGCCGCGTGCCCGTGCGGCCCGGTCCGCAGGCGCTCCGCGTCGCACAGGATCGCATCATCGAGAAGGCATTCATTTCCGATCTCGGCATCCCCGTCGCGCCATTCGTCGCCATCCGCGATGCTGGCGACGTCGCGGCGGCATCCAGGATCATGGCCGACTGGCAGGCGCCGGCCATTCTCAAGACCGCGCGCCTCGGCTACGACGGT
>CAUJKI010000088.1 GCA_963205015.1 Pseudomonadota bacterium | reverse complement strand
GAGGTCATGGTCATGTTGATCAACCTCGGCACGGAGCCCGTCACGATCGAGCGCGGCGAGCGCATTGCGCAGATCATCGTTGCGCCCGTGGTTCAGGCGACGCTCGTCGAGGTAAAGGCCGTAGCGGAAACTGAACGCGGTGCAGGCGGCTTCGGGTCTACCGGCACGAAGACCAAGGCACGCGGGAAGAAGCCCGCGGGCTGAAACTCACCGCTTGGAGAGTGACGAGTAGCAAGGCTGGCCTGGGCCGCCACAAAAGGCGTCCGTAGGAGAAACCTCACGGGCGCCCCTCTCCTTGCGCTTGACGTTCAGATCGTGAATGTCCGCGCCGCCCTCGTTCTCTTGCTCTTGATGCTTTTCGGCGAGCCGGCGAAGGGCCTCGCGCATTGGAAAGGGCAAATCCTCCAACGGCACGATCTCTTTGCGCAGCAGCGTACCCCACCGAGTTATCGTTTCCTTATCCATGGCCCATGCTCCTCTGACTAAGGAACGGAGCCAAGCCAAAGTTGTTCCAAGCGCTTCTGGATTTCAGCCCTGCGGTGCCATCGGGCAACGGGACGACCGGTCTACACCTTCCCGATGCGCTCCAGCCCGCCCATGTACGGGCGGAGCGGCGCGGGGATGAGTACGGTCCCATCAGCCTGCTGGTAGTTCTCCAGGATCGCGATGAGCGTACGGCCGACCGCGAGGCCGGAGCCGTTCAGCGTGTGCACGAACTCGGTGCCCTTGCCCCCGGCCGGGCGGAAACGCGCGCCCATGCGACGGGCCTGGAAGTCCCCGCAGACCGAGCAGGACGAGATCTCGCGATAGGCGGCCTGCCCCGGCAGCCAGACCTCGATGTCGTAGGTCTTGCGGCTCGCAAAGCCCATGTCGCCCGTACAGAGGACGATCGTGCGATGGGGGAGGTCCAGGCGCTGGAGGATGGTCTCGGCACAGTTGGTCATGCGCTCGTGCTCAGCGAGGGCCTGTGCGGGCGTCGTGATCGAGACCAGCTCGACCTTGCTGAACTGGTGCTGGCGGATCATGCCGCGCGTATCGCGCCCGGCCGCACCCGCCTCAGAGCGGAAGCACGGCGTCCAGGCGGTATAGCGGAGCGGCAGCGCGGCCTCGTCGATGATCTGCTCGCGCGCGAGGTTGGTCAGCGCGACTTCGGCCGTGGGGATGAGCCAGAAGCGGTTCTCACCGACGGTCTGAAACAAGTCCTCCTCGAACTTCGGCAGGTTCGCCGTGCCATAGACCGCCTGATCGCGCACCAGCAGCGGCACCTGGCATTCGGTGTAGCCGAACTCGCCCGTGTGGATGTCGAGCATGAACATGGCGAGCGCGCGCTCGAGCCGCGCAAGCTGGCCCTTCAGCACGACGAAGCGGGCGCCCGACATGCGCGCGGCCGCCTCGAAGTCCATGAGCCCAAGAGCTTCGCCGATCTCGAAGTGCTGCTTGGGCGCGTTGAGACCCGCCGCCGGCATCTTCTGCGGATCGCCCCAGCGGCGCACCTCGACGTTGTCGGCCTCGTCCTTACCTTCGGGCACCTCATCGAGGGGCAAGTTCGGGATCACCGCCAGTTCGCGCTCCAGCGCCGCTTCGAGCTTCTTCTGCTCCTCCTCACCGGCCTGGATCTCGTCCTTGAGAGCGCCGACCTCAGCCATGAGCTTCGACGCCAGAGCCTCGTCCTTCGCGCCCTTGGCCTTGCCGATGTCCTTCGACGCAGCATTGCGCCGCGCCTGAGCTTCCTGCAGGCGCGTCTTGAGCGCGCGCAGCTCCTCGTCCCTGGCGATCAGCCCGGCGGCGAGCGGATCGAGCCCGCGCTTCCTGAGCCCAGCGTCGAAAGCGGCGGGATTGTCGCGAATGGCCCTGATATCGAACATGAAAGTGCCCTGGCGGCTGTGAATTCGGCTTGGGCGCTGTCTTAGGGGGCTCCGGCGGGCGCGTCCAGAGGGCTCGGACCGCTGTCCTATAGCCGATCGCCGCGCGCCCGGTGCCAGTAGGCCGTGATGGTCTCGAGCAGCGTCTCGTGGCCCATCTTGAGGCCCTGAGAGGCAATGCACAGGCCATCTGCGCCGACGGCGGCGTTGAGAGGTCGCGTGAGCCGCGCCAGGGTTGTGAGTTTCAGCGCGCGCTCGTAGGCCGGATCGACGCCGAGCACGATTGCGGGCTGATTGTATGCCGACCAGGTCGAGATGCTGCGGATCGCGGACCACGGAACCGTCTCGCCCGTCAGGCGCGTATCCCTGACGCCGCGCGGCGAAACCGTGACAATGGCGCCACGCAACGCCAGCAGGCGCCAGGCCACGACCAACGCGATGAAGCCGAAGAAGATGACGCCGAAATAACCGACGATCAGCCCGATGAAGCCGTGCGCCGGCGTGATGAAAAGCGAGAGGAGGACGAACCCCACGGCGACGACAACCGTTCCGATCATCCGCCAGGGTGAGTATCTGATCTCGATCGTGCGGGTCGTATCGATGGCCATGCGAGCCACCCCAGGTGAGCGTCGCCCGTACAGTACGTACTCAGCGCCGGAACTGACCGCCTCCGTCCATGTCGATGACAGTGCCCGAGAGATAGTGCACCTGCGGGGCAGCGAGCATGACCGTCAGCGCCGCCACTTCTTGCGGCTCTTTGAGGCGTCCGAAAGGCAGCCCGTCAAGCAGCTCCTCCCACCGGCTCTCGTCGCCGAAGGTGGTCTTCGCGCGGGTCTTGGTGAGCGTCATGATGCGGTCCGTGCGCGTCGCTGCCGGGTTGATGCCGAACACGCGCACGCCGAAGTCCGCCGCACCTGCGCCGACGCCTTTCGTGAAGGCATTGAGGCCGGCGTTGCCCATGGAGCCGCAGATGTAGTCCCAGCGCGGCGCCGGCCCGGCCATGCCGATGATGTTGATGATGGTGCCCGACTTGCGCGGCTTCATCTGCTGGAGCGCCATCTGCGTCATGTGCACATAGCCCATGACCTTGAGCGCCCAGGCCTCGGTCCACTTGGCCATGCTCATGTCGAGGATGCTGCCACCGGGAATCGCGCCCGCGTTGTTCACGAGAATGTCGATGTCGGGAAAGCGCGCCATGGTGCCTTCGCGCGCGTCCTCCCGCGAGAGATCGGCGGCGTGCGTCGTGACATTGGCCTGGTGCCGCGAGCGGATGTCGTCGGCGGTCTTGGCCAGCGTATCGGCATTGCGCGAGACGAGAATGACGTCGGCGCCTTCTGCTGCGAAGGCTTCGCCGATCGCGCCTCCGATGCCCTTCGATCCGCCGGTCACAAGCACTTTCTTGCCGGCAAGCTGCAGGTCCATGGCGTTCCTCCGATTATCGTTGAGCGGTGCTATCCGCCGATAGTCTCGATCGAAACGGGAAAGAG
>CAUJKI010000087.1 GCA_963205015.1 Pseudomonadota bacterium | reverse complement strand
GCCACGCCGCAATATTCCCCCTCCTGCGGCCAGAGGCCGTGCAGCGCGACGTGATCGGCCGCTTCGTCTCGCGCAGCCGTGGCTCCAAGCATCGCGGTGCCGGCCTCGGCCTGCCGATCGTCAAGAGCCTCGTCGAGCTGCATGGCGGCACCATGAGCCTCGTCAGCGAGCCGGGCGAAGGCACGTCCGTTACCGTGCGCTTCCCCGAGCACGGGCCGCGTCCTGGGGTGGAGGCGGTGAAGTCCCTCTCCATCGCATGAGTGGCCCCTGGATCGTCGAGAGCGTCGACGAGGCCCGGCTGGCGCGATTAGCCGAGCTGATCGCTCTGAAGGTGCGTGTGGGTGACCTCATCACGCTCAGCGGAGATCTCGGAGCAGGCAAGACGACGTTCGCGCGGGCCTTCATCCGCGCGATGCTGGACGCGCCTGACGCAGAAGTCCCGAGCCCGACCTTCACGCTCGTGCAGCCCTACGCGACGCCGCGCATGGAGATCGCGCATTTCGACCTCTATCGGCTGAGCGATCCTTCGGAAATCGACGAGATCGGTTTTGACGAGGCAGTCGCGCATGGGATTGCGCTCGTCGAGTGGCCCGAGCGGGCCGCAGGACGCCTTCACGGCCATCATCTCGATATCGCGCTTGGCGTCGGGCCATCGGCGGAGACGCGCACGCTTACGCTGACCCCGGACGGGAGCTGGGCAGCGCGCATCGAGCGCCTCGGCGAGATCGACGCCTTTCTCTCGGACCGCGATGGGGCGCTGCGATATCTGCAGGGCGATGCCTCGACGCGCGCTTATGCACGGCTCATCGCCACGGATCGATCGCTCGTGCTCATGGATAGTCCGCGACAGCCGGACGGACCGCCGATCCGCGATGGCCTGCCCTACAGCCGCATTGCGCATCTCGCAGAAGACGTGACAGCGTTTCATGCCATAGCCGAAGCACTGGCTGCCTGCGAGATGATCGTGCCTGCCATCCGCCTGTTCGATCACGAGCGCGGGCTGCTCCTGATCGATGATCTCGGCGATCTCACCTTCGGCAGGGCGCTCGAACGCGACATGGATCAACAGGAGCTATGGTCCGCCGCCATCGACGGCCTCGTCGCGCTCCGGGCCTATCCGCCACCGGAACGGCTTCCTGTTCCGGGTGGCGCGCCCGATCATGTCCTGCACCGCTTCGATCGCACGGCGTTGACGATCGAGGTCGAACTGCTGACGGACTGGTACTGGCCGGCGGTGAAAGGCGCAGCAATCCCCGCCAGCGTGAAGACCGACTTCCTGCGCCTCTGGAACGCGCAAATCGACTGGCTGGAGACACTGCCGCCTGGCTGGGTGCTTCGCGACTATCACTCGCCCAATCTCATGTGGCTCGGCGACAGCCGCGTCGGCGTGCTCGACTTCCAGGACGCCATGCGCGGTCCCTGGGCCTATGACGTCGTCTCGCTGCTGCAGGACGCCCGCCTTGACGTGCCGGCGAACTTGGAGCGCGCTTTGCTCGACCACTATCGGCGCGAAGTCGTGCGCCGCGAGCCCAACTTCGATATCGCAGCCTTCGACAAGGCCTATGCGGTGCTCGGCGCGCAGCGGAATACGAAGCTGCTCGGTATCTTCACCCGCCTCGCTCATCGCGACGGCAAGCGCATCTATCTCGGCCACATCCCGCGCATCTGGCGCTATCTCGAACGCGATCTGCGCCATCCGGCGCTCGCGGATCTCGCGCACTGGTTCGATACGCATTTCCCGCCTGCGGGACGCGAAAGAAACTCATAGACAATCGTGTCACCCGCTTCCCCTTCTCCCGGTCCTTCACGGGGAGAAGGCCGGGATGAGGGGCGGCGCACATGCTCACGTCGGCGTTTTCCGCCGCCCCTCACCCTAACCCTCTCCCCGTAAGGACGGGGAGAGGGGACAGCGGGCGCTCGCGGCTAACCCCCGCCCTTTTTGACTATTTACACCGAAGCGAATAGCGCTTCTCGCATGACGCCATCGGATGCACCGACCCAACGCCTGGACCTCGCGCTCGTCGCGCGCGGGCTCGTCGCGACGCGCGCCAAAGCACGCGACCTGATCGCACGCGGCGAAGTCCGGCTGGATGGCGAGGTCGTACGCAAGCCGGCAATAGCTGTGCGCGAAGGGCAGGCGATTGCCGTCAGCGCTGAGGCGGCGGCACAGGTATCGCGAGGCGCCGTGAAGCTTGCGGCCGCGCTCGATCACTTCGGGCTCGATCCCGCAGGGCGGATCGCACTCGATGTCGGCGCCTCGACAGGCGGCTTCACGCAGGTGCTGCTAGAGAGGGGAGCGGCGCGCGTCTATGCGGTGGATGTAGGAAAGGGTCAGCTTCATCCCTCGCTGGCGGAAGATCCGCGCGTCGTCGCACACGAGGAATGCGATGCGCGATCGCTCGATCGTACGCTCGTGCCTGAGCCGATCGACGCGATCGTTGCAGATGCGAGCTTCATTTCATTGAGGAAAGTGCTGCCCCCGGCGCTGGCGCTCGCGGCGCCGGGATGCTGGCTCGTGGCGCTCGTGAAGCCGCAGTTCGAGGTCGGGCGCGAGGGCGTCGGCAAAGGCGGCATCGTGCGCGATCCGGCACTGCGAGAGCAGGCACTGGCGGATGTGCGCCAGTGGCTCACAGAGCAGACGGGCTGGATCGTCATCGGACATATGCCATCGCCTATCGAGGGCGGGGCGGGGAATGTCGAGTTCCTGCTCGCGGCAGTGCGGTCATGAGCGAGATCGTGCGCATCACTGGGCTTGGCGCCGAAGGCGATGGCGCCGCCGTCACCGCATCAGGCGCATCGATCTTCATTCCGCAGGCCCTGCCGGGCGAGACATGGCGCGTCGATGAGGGCTCGGCACCGGAGCCGGTCGAGCTGCTGCCTGACCGCCGGCGCCCGCCTGATCTCGCAGACGAGCCCTGCGGCGGCTGCGTCGCGCGGCATATGCCGCTCGCGATGTATCAGGAATGGAAGCGCGATTTCCTGGTGCGTGCGCTTCGCCAGCAGGGGATTGCCGCGGACGTCCAGCCGCTCATCATGGTGCCCGAGCACACGCGCCGGCGGGCGACGTTCAATGCCCGCCGCATCAAGGGCACTATGCGCATCGGCTACCATGGCCGACGTTCGCACGATCTCGTTGCGGCTGAAGACTGCCCCGTGCTGGACCGGCGGATCGTGGCGCTGCTGCCGGCGCTCGCCGAGCTCGCTGGGATTGTGGCGGCGCAGGAGGATGCGACGCGCGCCTCTATCACGCTCACCGATACCAGCGCCGATATCGATATCGAAGGCAACGAACGCGCGCTGAAGGCCGCGGGCCGCGCAAAGATCGGCGAGATCGCAGCAGCCGCGCGCATCGCGCGTGTTTCGGTCGGCGGCGTTCCCGTCATCGAGCGGCAGGCGCCCGTGCTGCACTTCGCCGGTAAAGCCGTCACACCCCCACCCGGCGCATTCCTCCAAGCCGTGCCCGAGGCCGAGTGGGCAATGATCGATCTGGTGACGGCCGCACTCGGCAAGGCAAAGCATGTCGGCGATCTCTTCTGCGGGCTCGGCACACTGACTTTGCCCATCGCTCAAAAGGCCCGCGTAATGGCCTTCGATGCCGACCGCAATGCCATTGCCGCGCTCAACGACGCGCAGCGCCGGAACCAGGGACTGAAGCCGTTCACCGCGCAGGCCCGCGACCTCTTCCACGATCCGCTGTCGCCGATGGAAATGAAGGACCTGGATGCGGTCGTGCTCGATCCGCCGCGGGCGGGCGCCAAGACGCAGTGCGAGCGGCTCGCGCAGTCCAAGGTCAAGCGGGTGGTGATGGTCTCCTGCAATCCAGCCACGCTCGCACGCGACCTGCGCATTCTGATCGATGGCGGATATGGCCTCGATGCCGTGACGCCGATCGATCAATTTCTGTATGCCCCGCACCTCGAGGCTGTGGCCGTCCTGACCCGGACCTAGGCCCCGCCGAAGCCGCCAGAAAAATCCCGACCCCACAAGAATGCAGGCTGCCCGTGCGTGCGTGCAGGGCTCAGGCCATGACAAGGCGCGGAAAGATGAGTTATGAGCACCTATCGCGCTGGCAGCTCCGCAGGTGCACGAATGCAGCTTCTCACGAAACGCGCGCTCACGTCGCGGGTCCACGAGGCGCCGGATTTCGCGGCCGCCCAGGAGCTTTATCACAGCAATGGCTGGACGGACGGCCTGCCGATCGTGCCGCCGACGGAAGCGGCCGTCGAAGCGTGCCTCGAATGGGCCGGCATGGACCCGGACCAGCTCCTCGGCATCGAGCCCGTGCGCGGGCAGGCCATCACGGCAGAGAAACTTGCCGTCAACGCGGTCATGGCCGGCTGCCTGCCGATGCATTTTCCGGTGGTTGCGACGGCATGGCAGGCCATGCTCAAGGAAGAGTTCCTTCTACACGGCGTGACCTCGAGCACGGGCGGCTGTGCTGTCCTGGTGATCATCAATGGCCCCGTGCGGCTGGAGATCGGTGCCAATGCGACGTTCAACGCACTCGGCAACAGCGACCGGGCCACGGCCGTCATCGGTAGGGCCATCCGGCTGGCGCTGATCAACCTGATGGACGTGCGTCCCGGCGGCATCGACCGCGCGACGCTCGGACATCCGGGAAAGTTCTCCTACTGCATCGCCGAGGACGAGGAGGACATGACGTGGCAGCCGCTTCACATCCAGCGCGGCATGCCGGAGGGGACGTCCGGCGTCACGGTCTTCGCTTCGCTGGCGCCGCGACAGATCATGAACGAGTGGACGACCGACCCGAAGGAGATCCTGGAGACCTTCGCCGCCGAGATGCGTGCGAACCAGCTTCACTACTCGATCTATGGCGGCAACTACGTCATTGTCATCCCGAAGCAGCTTCGCGATCACATCCAGGCCGCCGGCTGGACCAAGACCGACATTGCCGAGTTCCTTTTCGAGCGGGCGCGCGTCCTGCGTGGCGAGTGGGCCAATGTGGGCAAGGGCTCCGTCGTGCGTGATCGCGCGAGCAAAGTCCATCCGGCGCTGCAGTCGCCC
>CAUJKI010000086.1 GCA_963205015.1 Pseudomonadota bacterium | reverse complement strand
GGCCGGCGTCGCGGCGAGCGGTGCTCGAACCGTCGTCGGTGGCGGCCTGTCGGGGCTGCGGTCGCTCGGCGAGCGGTCGTTGGGGAGCGGCGGTGCGGAGCGCACCGCCCGCCCGACCGTCGGTGCGGCCGGAAGTGCCGCCGGCGCTTCAGTCGCGATGGGTTCCGGAACTCCGGCGGGGCCAGCCGGCACAGCGTCGGGCGAAGTGGGCGCCGCACCGGCCTGGGCGCGTCGGTTCGCGCGCCGTCAACACGTAACCCACGGGATTGCGACCGCCGCACACACGGTGCGCAGCGCAGATCACGGCGGTTCCGGTGCCCACCCCTCATTACGTCAGGAGGACTAAGACGTGCGATTTCGACGCACCAGCGTGCGCTATTCGACCACCCCTAAACCGGCGACCCCCTATCAGGCCGCCCAGCAGCTCTGGGACGAGCGCATGGGGGCTGCCCGGGTGCAGGCCCGCAACTGGCGGCTGATGGCCTTCGGCTGTCTGGCGCTTGCCGGATTCATCGCCGGCGGGCTGCTCACCCAGGTGGGTCGCTCAACCATCACCCCCTACGTGGTCGAGGTCGACCGCCTGGGCGAGGTGCGGGCAGTGGCCTCCGCGGTGGAGACCTATCGGCCGAGTGAGGCCCAGCTCGCCTATCACCTTGAGCAGTTCATCAAGCGGGTGCGCTCCCTGCCGATGGACCCGATTGTGCTGCGCGAGAACTGGCTCGCCGCCTACGACACCGTCAGCGACCGGGGTGCGGCGACACTCAATGAGTACGCTCGAACCAATGACCCGTTCGCCAGGATCGGCCAGACCTCGGTCGCGGTGGAGGTGACCAGTGTGGTGCGCGCCTCGGCGAACTCTTTCCAGGTCCGCTGGATCGAGCGCACCTACACCAACGGCGCCATCGCCTCGACTGAGCGATGGACGGCGATTCTGACGATTCTGCTCAAACCGCCGCGCGATGAGCAGCGGCTGCGCAAGAACCCGCTCGGGATTTATGTCGAGGGTCTCAACTGGAGCCGGGAGCTCACTGCTACCGGCTGAAGGAGTACGCCATGCGGAATAACATTCTCTTGTTGCCCCTGTGTGTCGCCGCCGTCTTGGCCGGGACCGGCTGCACCCTCCCACCGAAGGCAGAGCCACTGGCCGAGGAGGCCGTGCCGGCCGCGCGCCTGCCCGAGCCGCCAAAGCCGGTGGAAGTGGTGGAAATTCCGAAGGTCCTGCCGCTCCCCGGCCAGCTGAAACCGAAACCCGCCTGGCACGACCGGGAGGCGGAGGACCCGCAAGGCTCGGTGAGCCTCGCCAATGATGCGGCGCGGGTGGAGCCAACGCTCGATAACTACATCAACGCCACCCAGCTCTGGCCCTACAGCCCCGATGCCCTCTATCAGATCTACACCAGTCCCGAGCGCATCACCGATATTGCGCTCGAACCCGGTGAGACGCTGGTCTCGGTGTCGGCCGGGGACACCGTCCGATGGGTCATTGGCGACACCACCAGTGGGGCGGGAGCCGAAGAACGGGTCCATGTGCTGGTGAAGCCCGTCCGGGCGGACCTTCAGACCAATCTCGTCATCCACTCCAATCGCCGCAGCTACCACCTGGAACTGACGGCCACGCCGGAAACGTGGATGGCGGCGGTGGCCTGGCGTTACCCGTTCGATCGGATCGCGATGCTGAAGGCCGCCTCGTCCCGAGCCGAGGCCGTGACGCCGGTGGCGACCGGCGTTGCCGTGGAGCGGCTTAATTTCCGCTACGCGCTCGGCGGTGACAGCCCGGCGTGGCGGCCGCTGCGGGCGTTCGACGATGGTGAGAAGGTCTATATCCAGTTTCCAGCCGGGGTGAGCGAGCTGCCGCCGCTCTTTGTTGTGGGGCCTAAGGGGCAGGCGGAACTCGTGAATTACCGCAGCCGCCCGCCCTATTACCTGGTTGACCGGCTGTTCGATGCGGCGGAGTTGCGACTGGGGGCTGAGCCCCAGCAGGTGGTGCGCATCACCCGGCTGCCGCCGCCGGTGGCCGCGCGATGAGCGAGGCCTCGACTCAGGGTGCCGGCGAACCGGTCCTGCCCAAAGAGGACCCCGAGCACCTGGCGTTACGCGCCCCGCCACGTCCCGTCGTGCGCCTCAATCGCCGCAATCTGGTGATCTTTGCCGGTCTCTTCGGCTTCATGATTCTCGGTGCCACGTGGTGGGCTCTGCAGCCGAAGGCAGCGCGAACACCGAATGCGCCGGCGGAACCGCCGCGGGTCGAGCGCGTGCCACGCGCCGAGGGCCTCGCGGCCTTGCCGCGTGACTACGGCAGCCTGCCGACGGCGCCGACATTGGGACCGCCGGTCGGCGAGCTCGGCCGGCCGGTGGTCCGGGCCGAACAGGCGGCAGGGCTCGAGGTCGGCAGCAGCGCCGGCGAATCCTACTGGCCGGATCCGGTCGACAACGCCGAGCGCTCGGCGCGGCTTCAGCAGCATGATGAGGAGGCCGCTGCGGCCAAGGCCAAGGTGTTTTTCCAGCTGGCGCAACGACAGTCCGAAACCGCCGAGCCCGCGGTGCGCGGTCGAGCTGGATCAAGCACGCCAGTTGCGTCACCAGAAGACAAGGAGAGCCGGGCGCGCCAACCCATCGGTGGCCAGGCAGACGTCAATGGCCAGCAAGACAAGCAGGCATTTCTGCAAAAGCGGGGCGACACGAAGACTTATGCGTCCGGCCCTCTTGAGGAACCCGTCTCGCCTTACCAGGTTATGGCGGGCACGGTCATTCCGGCGGCGCTGGTGACGGGCATCAACTCTGATCTTCCGGGTCAGATCATCGCCACCGTGACCAGCAATGTCTATGACACGGTGAGCGGCGAGTGTTTGTTGATTCCGCAGGGGTCACGTTTGCTGGGGCAGTACGACAGTCAGGTGACCGCGGGCCAGCGCCGCGTATTGCTGGTCTGGACCCGGTTGCTCATGCCGGATGGGTCCTCCATGGTCCTCGACCGGCTGCCCGGGGTAGATCTGGAAGGCTACGCGGGGCTCGAGGACGGTGTCGACTGGCACTGGAAACGCATTTTCACCGGGGCGGCGCTCGCAACCCTGATCGGCATCAATGCCGAGCTTGCCTCGCCTAACCGGTCGGGTGACTCCGGTTCCGTCATTGTGGCCACGCGCGACAGCGCCCAGGAGACCGTGAACCAGATCGGCCAGCAGCTCACCCGGCGCAATCTGAATCAGCAGCCGACGCTCACGATCCGTCCAGGGTTTCCGGTGCGAGTGATCGTCAATCGCGATCTGGTGCTGCGGCCGTATGAGCCGCCGATCAAGTCGGTGAATCCCTCGTGAAACTGCGGCTGGGACCCTTGCCGGCTGAAAAGCCGGTGCGGGTGACGATCAGGGTATCCGTCGCCTTGAAAGCAGCGCTCGATCGCTACGCCGCGGTTCACTCGGAGCTGCATGGTGAGCCGGTGAGCGCCGAGAAATTGATTCCGCATATGCTTGCGGCGTTTATCGAGCGGGATCGAGGGTTTCGGCAGGTGCACCGGGCGCCTGATGGACGAGAGGACTGAATGCTATCCATCACGTTGCTCCAACATCCCGCGGATCGCCCGAAACATGTCCTTCTAATGTAATTGTCGTAGTCCGTCGACGAATCACTTGTCAATCGAGAATGTCCGTATCGCCAAAGGCCGCTGCTGCCTTCTGCGCAGCCCGAAGTCGCTTTTCCTCCTGTGCCGCCCAATTCTTTGCTTCATTCATATGCCGAAACGTCCTACTGCTTTCCTTGGTCGCCGGGCTTCTGACGATGACCTGGAACCTGGTGCCACTGGCGCCCTGACGAGTTCGAATTAGGATCGGCATGTGCGATTCTCAAGTCCGTCGGGAAAGTGTAACAAGCCCGAATGATGTCAAGCCCGTGATCGAATATTCCCGAGCAGCTCACAACGAGATCGGATCCGCCCGAGTATGGTCTGTCTCACGTCGTTGGACCTCCAGCAGAAGTTCTCACAATGGAATGCCGCCGGGGCCATCTCCCGATGTTCTAAAGGTCCGAAGTCATTCGGCGAGTCATCTGCAATCTGTCAGTCTCTGATCAAGGCTCATTCTGTGGGCTGTCAATCGACGCGCAGCTCGGGTCGCCTTCTCATCCATTTCAAGAGGCCGAAGGCCGGACCGAGCAGCCAGCCGACGGCCGGGATGGGCACTTGGGTCATCTGCAGGGTGAAAGTCAGTTGTCCGACGGCATCTGTCAGCGGGTAATCAGGCGAGATTGGGAGCTTTGCTCAGGAATTTGCCCGCGCCGTGGTGCACGGCATCGCGCAGGGTGCTATTGCTGCACTGCAGGGTGGGAACTTTGGTGCGGCCTTCCTATCGGCCGCGGTCGCAAGCGGTTGGGGGTCAGCGGGCATCGGGCCGAAAGGCAATTCGTCCGGCGCGAAGATTGGGCGGGTGATGGAGGCTGCCATCGTCGGCGGTACGGTTTCGAGAATTGGCGGCGGGAAGTTTGCAAACGGCGCGGTTACCGGGGCGTTTGTCCAAGCGTTTAATCACGAAGGCGACTATGGCGACTCCGATGCCGCGGCAGAGAAGTCTGCGCCGGAACCAGACAAACCGTACTCGATAGTAGTCGACGGTCGCGAACTTAATCCGGATGGAGTCGTTCTGGGAAATGAAACACTTCGTGCCGAGGTGTCAAAGCTCTATTCGGACCTTACGGGCCGGCTCGGTACCGATGATTTTCAGTTCAAAGTCACAGGTGGCGATCGGTACATAGGGGCTGACGGAAGGACATACTCAAGCACCGACAACAAGCTCATGACGGGCTCGGGTCCAGCTCATATTCGCGGTGATGCTGTCGACCTGAGAATAAAGTACAACGACGGTGGCTTGGTACCAGTTTCCACCGTGCGCCCGTCGGTGAATAACACTCGACTGATCTTCGATCCGAAGGCGATGCCAAACCACTATCCCGATCAGCATTACCATCTTCAGCTGCCGAAGGGGTGGAAGTGACGTGAATTTTTCGAAGGCGGTGCTAGTTGGGGTGCTTTGCTCCGTGATGCAGAAAGCGACTGCTACCGTCCTGCCGTTACCAGCCGATCTTTTCCGTGTCTTCGATCGGCTCGCAGCGCCGATGGGTCTCGAGGCGGTCTATGGGCAGAGGTTTCCCGCGGTGAATCCTTACGGAAGCTATGGTTCAACCTACGTCCTCGATTTCGTACGCGACCCTGAATTCAAGAGCAGCGTCTTGTTCTTGGCAAGACGTAAACATCCCGACGCCTCTTCACCAAGCTCAACTGATGCCGTCAGCCTTGTACACAACTTCGATTATGTCTTGATTTTCGCTGTCAAGAAGAACCCTGATGATCAATTCGTTGTAAAGGACGTTCTCGACAATGGTTTCGGGCTAATGGGAATGTCCCTGTACTACGGGGAGATCGGCTTGACAGCGAAGGAGTTCAGATATCTCGATAGCGGAAATAACATCTCTGGGCAGGAACTAGACAGGCGGAAGCTCAGTACCCCTATTGTAATCTCCGGCGAGGCCTCGACTACGATTCTTCTCCGCTATGGCAACCGCTGGCTCGAGCATGTCGAAAGAGATTGGTGACCTCGTGAAAAGCTCGCCAAGCGATGGTCTTGCGGGAGCAGATATCCGGGCCGGGAACTTGGGTACCGGAATTTGCAAACGGCGCGGTTACCGGGGCGTTCGTCCAAGCGTTTAATCATGAGGGCGACCATGGCGATAAAGAGCTGGGACGGAAGCTGGAAAGTGACGAGGAAATAGCGGACGCATATGGGGTCAAAGGAAAGGACGTCATCGTTTCCGGCTACAGAGACCTGACTGGCGCAGACATTAGCGGCTACGACAGTGACCAAATTGCAGATCTGAGTCAGTCAGGTGTGCACGAAGAGATCGTAGTTGTCCATGCCGAGGGCAATGTTGAGCACTTCGGGTTTAGGCAGGGCGGCGTAGTTCCGGATCCTCAGTGGTCGAAGTCGCTCGATCAAGGCGGTTACACGTTCGGTGCGCACTCAACTGTTGTCAACGCTGGCCACGCTTTGGGCATTGTTAGGGCAGTAGCGGTCCAGCCACGATTTGCGATGCCGGGTTCCTACAACTTGGCTACAAATAATTGTCAGACTTTTGCAACGGCCGTATATGGACAAGTCATCGTTGACCAGAGGAGTCCACGATGACAAGAAATGTAATCAAATTTTCGCGGAAATGCCCCGGTGCACATCTGCGATCCAACATCGGCTGGGCTGTGACCCTCTTGTGTTCGCTGTTAGTCGCTTGTATTCATGCTGAGAATGTCGGCACAAAGTCCGCGCTGTTCTATGGAGACCATGGGCGACTCTACTGCAGGGAGCCAGGCCAATCGATTGGTACCGAGTTGGCAGTTCTCAGCCGAGGCGATTTCATTCTTGAAACTACGATTTCGGCTGTCGACCCAGCGCGATTTCTGGTTGGTGTCGACGAACGGCCGCCAACCAGCATATTCTTGCTGACCTTTGATCTCGGACGTGTTGATCGTCTGGTTGGCGGTTGGCGACCGACATTCCTGTCACAATTGGGCCGTTTTGTTTTTTCCGCGCCTTCGCCCACAGGACGCGGCATGGCCGTCTTTAGCACGGCCCTTGATAGCGCAGATGGGACCGGTGGTCAGCGGCAGCGGCTCTTGGACGATGGCCAATACCCTAGCCCGCGGACGATGTTCCCTATCGATTCTCATCGCGTCATTTACAGGGGCGCAAACCGTTCGGCAGTCATTCTTGACGTGGCATCGGGCGATCGGCAATCGTTGGTCATTCCAGATTGCGCGCTACTTTCAGCGAGACCGAGGTCGCCGGAACTTGTATGCAAGGACCTGTCTGGATCTTCATACAGCCTCCGTTCACTTGACGGCAAGGTCTCGGCACCAATCTCGGAGGACGTCGGTAGCCCTATATTTTGGTCCTCGGATTTTGATCGTCTGGGGTTCTTGCGAGGGCGATTTCAAGTCGGGGTGGGTGAGACTTACGACGTGATCCTGTACGACTTTTCGACCGGTCGCGCGAGTGTCCTGTTTAAGGATCTGCCACTGCAACCCGGCTCGGCTCAGATGGTGGAAGTCTCACAAGGCTGTTCGAGATTGAAATCGAAGGCGGGACTAGGTTTCTAGCGTTGGCCTAGCCGAGAGGCATTGACATGGTGCCCCATCTGGAAACCCCTTAATTGAACAGTCGGCATCTTTGGCCCCTACTAGTCTTTCTCGCATCGCCGGCTCAGGCGGCAATAGTGAGCGTGTTCGCTATCGGCACGGTTTCGGAGGTCGACGTCCCCCCCCGCCTTCAGTAGCGGAAGGCTTTAGAGTCTAACCCCGGCGCGAGGAGGTTGGACATGAAGAAGCGATACACGGACGAGCAGATCATCGGGTTCCTGCGGGAGGCCGATACGGGCGTTGGGGTGAAGGATCTGTGCCGCAAGCACGGGTTCACGGAGGGCAGCTACTACCTCTGGCGGGGGAAGTTCGGCGGGCTGACGCTCACTGCCTATGCAAAGCAGTTGGCCGCAAGGCCGTTACAATTGCCGGAAAGCTCTAATGCCAACCGCTACTGAAGGCGGGGGGACGTCGCACCCTACCCATGACGCGGGCTGCCGCCAAGACTGGGAACGAGACATCGAGTCAGTCCAGAATGTACGGTTTATTGCTACCGGGATGAACCATGGGCCAGACTCGCGTCGACCTGCGTCATCTGCTCGAGGATCTGCGCGATGCCTATCCAGGCAGCATCGAGGAGACGATTCTCACCGAGATTGTCGCCAATTCGCTCGATTCCGGTGCGAGCACCATCAGTATGCAGGCTGACCCGGCAGCGGCCACGCTGACCGTCATGGATGATGGCTCAGGGATGGGACGGCGCGAGCTCGCCCGCTATCACGATCTCGCCACCAGCACCAAGACCCGCGGCAAGGGCATCGGTTTTGCGGGCGTCGGGGTGAAGCTGGGGCTCCTGATCTGCAAGGAAGTGATCACCGAGACCCGCTCGGGCCCGGTTCCCATCGCGACCTCCTGGTCGCTCACCGGCCGGCACAAGGCACCCTGGCACTGGCTGGCCGAGCCGCCCGGGGTGGTCGGCGAACGCGGCACGGCAATCCGGCTGCATGTGAGCAATGCCTTGTCGCCGCTGCTGGACGTCGGTCTTCTGGAGGCGGTGATCCGCCGCCACTTCGAGCCACTGCTCGATCCGCGCCTCGCGTCGATCCTCGCGCCGCTGTACCGGCATGACATCGGCTTCGTGACCAACGGCCAGGCGATTGCGCATGAGCCCGAGGTTGCCGCCGAGCGGGCGGATCTCCTGGTGCGGCTGTCGCGCAAGCGCAAGCCCTCGGCCGTGGGCTGGCTCATCCGCGCCTCCTCGCCGCTGCCTGAGGACCGGCGCGGGCTTGCCGTCAGCACGTATGGCAAGGTGATCAAGCGCGGCTGGGATTGGCTCGGTGTGACGCCGGCGCAGCCGGACCGCATCGGCGGTCTGATCGAGGCGCCTGGGCTGGCCGAGTGCCTGACGCTCAACAAGGGCGACTTCATCCGCACCGGAACCCGCGGCTCAATCTACCTGGCCTACCGCCGCACTATTCAGGAAGCCGTGGGCCACCAGCTCGCCGACTGGGGCGATGCGCACGACGCCGACGAGCGCGAGCAGCGCCGTGCGGCGCGGCCGGTGGAGCGAGATCTCGAGAATGTGCTGATCAATCTGGCCGACGACTTTCCGATGCTCGCATCGCTCGTGGAGCGCCGGCTCGGCGGGCAGCGCAAGCTGCCGATGGGCGGTGCCGGGTTGGGTGGGCGCGGTGCGGGACTGGAAATTACCTTACCGGAGGGCCAGGAGCCCAACACCGGGCGGGTCGAGGAATCCCCGCCGCTGCCGGAGCCTGCAGCGCCGGAGGCGGCGCCGTCCCAGCCCGCACCGCCAGCAGCCGAACTGCCGGAAGTGGCTGGCGAGGGACCCAGACGACCCGCGCGCTATGGGCTGATGATTCATTACGAGTCCCGGCCGGAGGAGGCCGGTCTCGCCCGGCTGGTGGACACGGTGGTCTGGGTAAACGACGCGCACCCGGCTTACGCGCGTGCGGTGGCGTCGCGCTCCGAGGGTTATCACCTTGCGCTCTGCGTGGCAATGGCGCTCGCCCCGCTGGTAACCGACCCTGGCGGTTATCCGGGTTTCATCACGGAGTTCCTGCGCCGCTGGGGCAGGGCACTAGCCGCGAAGCGGAAGACCCGCAAATAGCGGTCTTTGGTCGTAAACCGGCGTTCGCCGCCGGGGCTATTCATGCGGAGTGCGCGCCGCTCACAGTTCGTCGAGTATGTCAGCGATGTTTCGACGGCCGTCGATCACGCGAACGATCTCAATGGCGCCAGGCCGCTCCCTATAAAAAATCAGATAGTGCTCATGTGGCAACAATCGCAGACGGCGTTCCTGCTGACTAGACGGCTCCCGCACCCAACAGCGGCACGCTCTTCATTCGACTGCTGGTTCTCGATTGACCGACGCGTGGTCGAATCTGCGACTTCGCCCCGGATCTCGCGGTCGGCGGGATCGACTGTTCCTTGCTGTCGACCGACTCAGCCGGCTTTGAAATCAAAAGGGCCACGGCATTTCGCTTCTGATCGGGTCCCAAGTGGGCGTATCTCAGCGTCATTGCGAGAGATCCGTGCCCCAAGAGCTCGCGAACAGTGTTGAGGTTGACGTTGGCTTGGACAAGCCGTGAGGCAAAGTGATGCCGCAGGTCATGCCAGCGAAATCGCTTGATCTCGGCAGCCTTCAGGATGCCCGCCCAAGCGGTTTTGAATGACGTAGTAACGGCAAAAATCCTGTCCATGTCGGACGCTTCGGAATTTTGCTCCTGCCACCGCTTCAATATGGCGATAGCTTCAAGATTCAGCGGCACATGTCGTGTCTGGCCCGTTTTGGCTGACGACGCCTGAATCGAAAGCACAGACTGCCGGTAGTTCACGTCACGCCACCGCAGCGCTAGCAGCTCACCGCGGCGCAGCCCGGTGTTGAGACTCAGTATGACGGCGGCGGTCATGTGGTCCCCGAAGTGGAGAAGCCGGGGAAACGTAGCGCGATGGCGCTGGCGCCGCCAGCCATTTGCTGAATCTCGAGCGGCCCGGAGCTTGACGTCTCTATTCTCTAGAGCCGACCGAAGGTGGGCTTCCTCAGCGGGATCCAGAAACCGAACACTTGGTGTTCGATCCAAACGAGGCTTCTCGACGCGTCGCATGGGGTTGTCGGGTAGTCTTTCGATCCGCACGGCGTGGCTTAATACAGCGGATAAGGCAGCAAGATCCCGAAGCACGGTCGCCGGTCGAATTCCTGCGCGAAGTCTTTGTGACTTCCAAGATTCAATTTGCGCTGCGCTAATGGAAGCCAAGTCCCAGCTGTACCAGATTTGAAAGCAACGCTTGATACGTGCTAGTGAGGCTGAGGCACTACGAGGCCGGTTGGCCATTGCCCAGGGCATGTAGTAGGTTTCGATGAATTGTCTAAGATCGCCTGACGACGCCCCGTCAAGGCCCATCGTGGGCTCCCGGCCGTGTGCAACGTTCCCTAGTACCAGTTCGCACCGGTGTCGCGCCTGCTCTGGTGTCAGGTGGCCTACCTTTCCGAGCGCCAGGCGCCGGCCCCGACCCAGCTGCGCATAATAGGAACGGACACCCGAAGGCTGGATTCTCAGTACGAATCCAGGGAGTCGGCTGTCGCTGATCTCGAATGGCTTGGTCCGTGGTTGCGCAGCCGCGCTCGCCAGCAGTCGCGCCCCGATAATCGTTCGCACAGGGAACCCTCCAAGTCGTGGCCTGAGGGTAGTGCACTTATAAGTGCAACCGCAATGTAAGTCGGGCGTAGCTCAGCGAATGTCGGCGCGTTGTTGGGTGTTTAAAAAATATAGGTATAACAGTGAGTTGCGACTACTCGGCTGATAACTCGTTGGCGCCGTGGCACATCTTGGAAACAGCCAGATCGCGCTCATAATGCTGAGGTCGGTGGTTCAAGTCCACCCATCACCACCACCTGTCCGCTTGTCCGACCCGGACACATGGGTTATTTCCCCCGTACCGGAGACATGGGTGGCACCCCGTCAGCCGAAAGGGGTGTCGATGGGCTGTCAGGGTCTCTGCTCCAGGCCGACGTAGCCAAGATGGCCTGCGCACCAGCAAGGCCCGCGTGCGGCGGCTGATGCGGGAAGCCGGACGGTTGGCCTCTATATGTACGGTCAAGGGGAGCGCATATAGTCCTCGTATCCTAGCTTGCCAAATTTTGCCAAAGAATTCACACTTACGCCATGAGCACGATGAACATCTCTCTCCCCGACGCCCTGAAGTCCTTCGTGGACGAACAGGTCAGCCAGCGCGGCTACGGCACGAGCAGCGAGTACGTACGCGAGTTGATCCGCAAGGATAAGGACCGACTGCAGTTGCGTAACCTGCTGTTGGCCGGAGCAGCCTCGGCTCCAGCAACACCAGCTGATGCCAGCTACTTCGACGCCCTGCGGGATCGGGTGCGCAAGGCTGCCCGCGCCAAGGCGTGAAGCACAAGCCCATCGCCCCGCGTGAACAGGCCAACCGGGATGTTGATGAGGCCGTTGCCTGCTACCTGAACGAAGCCACCGAGGCCGTGGCGCTCGGTTTCATCGATGCGCTGGAGCAGGCCTACGCTCACATCGGTCGCCACCCCGCCTCCGGCTCCCCGCGCTACGCCCACGAACTCGATCTGCCGGGTCTGCGTGCCTGGCCGCTCACGCGCTACCCACATCTCGTGTTTTACGTTGAGCATCCGGATCACATCGATGTCTGGCGTGTGCTGCATGGCCAGCGGGATATCCCTGCGTGGATGCAGGAGTCCGACGGTGTGTGACGGTCGGATCGCCGGGGTATGTCTGCGCTTGCGGCGGTGTAAACAACAAGCGACAACCTGTAGCGGTCAGATTCAGGACAAGTTCTACAATTCGATTCGAGTGCTACAGCGGGACCGGCGGCTACAACTTCGCGCCCAGGGAAATCCGCTCCAGCAGTTGCGCGACGATGTCACCTGGGATGAAGTGGTCTATGAGTTGGCGGTACTCCAGAGTATCCACCGCCATGTCGCCGTCGACGCGCCGCGCACGGCTCGCGGCCTGATGCTGGCGCAGGCGTTGCTGACTGCTTTTCCGTGACTCCTGACGAGATCGACCGCTTCATCACCCGCGCCATCGCCGGCGAGCCGGCGGCCTGCGCCCGCGGCTGCCACTGGTGCTGTCATCAGCTCGTGGTGCTCACCTGTCGGGAGGATGCGCGCGCGATCCTCGACGCGGCGCGCGCGCGGCTCGACACCGCCGGCTTCACTGCCTTCGAAACCCAGGTGCGCGAACAGGCTGCGGCGATCGCCGCACTCGGCCACGACGTGGCGCAGGCCGGCCGCTGGACCTGCCCGCTGCTGCGCGACGGCGCCTGCCTGGTGTACGACCTGCGCCCCGTTGCCTGCCGCAGCGTCTTCAGTCCCGACCCGGAGTGCTGTCGGGCGATGATGGAAGCGGATGACTTCGGGGCGCTGACGCCCGCGCAGCAGGCGCTGGCGACGCGCATCGGCGAGCGTTCGTTCCGCCTGCAGATCGCGATCAACGACCGCCGCCCGGTCGACGGCGCGAAGGAATTGCGGCAGTGGCTGGTGGAGCTGCTCGACGCTGGTCGCAACGGTGAACGCTGACAGGCTTGCCGTGGTCGCCGGCATCGATGACGATGGCTGCGGTGACCGGACTGCCGGGCAGTGGGAGAGAAACGCGTGAACGAAGGCAAACCGCCTGGAGCGGCGAATCGTGCGACGCTCGATCCCGCGGAACTGCGTGAAACCCTGCGGCAGGTGATCGACCCGGAGGTCGGCCTCGACGTGATCGACATGGGGCTCGTCTACCGGCTCGAGTTCGTCGGTAATGCGCTCGAGGTGGATCTCACCATGACCACACCGGCCTGCCCGGTCACCGGCATGATGGCTGCCGAGGTCGAGCAGGTGCTGCGCGCACGCCTGCCCGAGGGCACGCCCTGCCGCGTGCGGGTCGTGTGGGACCCGCCGTGGGATGCGGAGCGAATCAGCGCGGCGGGCCGCCGCAAGCTGGGATGGTGACGGTGGCCGGGCGGTAGTCGGGGCTTGCGCCCCTCCTGCAGGGGCAGAGACACCGTCTGGAGCTGTGGAGTGTCGGGGCTTGCGCCCCTCCTACAGGGGTAGAGACACTGTCTGGAGCTGTGGAGTGTCGGGGCTTGCGCCCCTCCTACAGGGGTAGAGACACTGTCTGGAGCTGGGGGAGTGTCGGGGCTTGCGCCGCTCCTGCAGGGGGCAGAGACATCATCTGGAGCTGTGGGAGCGACGCCAGTCGCGACTCCTATTCGAAGACGTAGCTGAGATAGACGTGCGCCGCCACCACGAAGGGCAGCGCAGTCGCCAGCCCGACGTGGGCCACGGTCCAGGCCGTGCGCGCCGCCGGATGCTGCAGGCGCAGGTTCTCCGGGCTGGCGAGGCCGGTGAGGAAAACGCCGAGAAGCGTGAGGCAGAGTGCCACCGTATAGGCGTGGCCCGGTTGCTGGGCGTGCACGAGGAAGAGGAGCGGCACCGCGGCACCGGCGAGCTTGTGCAGGTGGCCCGCGTGCACCGCGCGCTGGCTGCGGCCGGTCGCGCGCAGCAGCGGGAAGTACCACTGGTGCGCGATGAAGCCGAGCAGCGCGAAGCCGGTCAGCTGCTTGTAGAGATCGTCGGCCTGCAGCGCGGTGAGCCACGGCCAGCGCCAGCCGGCGAGCTGCTGCAGCAGCAGGCCGGCGAGCAGCGTCGTGCCCACCACGGTGTAGCCGCGGCCGTTGCCGTGTCGCGTGCCGGGTTTGGCGGCATGGCTGGCCGACGGTACTGTGGCGGCCATGGCGGCTAGCGCGCCTCCGCCGTTGCCGGGACCGGTGGCGTCGGCGGGCGCTGCTCCGCCAGGGCGTTCAGTGCCGCGAGCGTCTTCGGCGCGGTGCGCCGGTAGACCTCCGCCATGAAGGTGTCGATGTCGGGCAGGCAGTAGCCGTCGCGGGGCCAGCAGGTGCCGATGGCCGGCGGTCGCGCGAAGCCGCGCGCCTTGGCGAGGTACGCCTCGTAGGCGTCGCGCACCGCCTGGTGCAGCGCGGCCACGGCGCGCTGGAACTCCTCGAGCGACACCATCGCGGCCGGGTACGACCAGGTGACCGCGCCCATCACGTCGTCGAGCTGCCAGTCGCGCTTGGGTGTGTCGACATGCTCATTGTGGCACTGCACGCAGGCCTCGGTCACGGCGAGGTCGGCGAACATGCCGGTGTGCAGGCCGGTGTCGGGCACCACGAAGAACTGCGGCGCGCGGTCGGCGCGCAACTGCCGGAAACGCTCGAGCTGCGCTCCCTCGAAAGCGTTTGCCTTCGCGATCGGGAAGTCCGAGCCGAGGAACAGGCTCAGGCGCAGCGGATGGCGCTCGAGGCTGCGCGCGGTCTCGCGCAGGAACAGCGCCGGCAGCGGGCCGGCGTCGAGATCGGCGTCGCGCCAGTGCTCGTCGAACTTCAGCCCCCGCGGGCCGCCGGCCTGCACGATCTCGCGCGTCCACAGGCCACGCACCGCCTCGTTCGCACCTTGCAGTGCGGCGAGCATGCCGGCGACGGGGATGTCGGCCTCGGGCGCGGTGCGTTCCGCGAGGGGCGGCGGGGCGCTCACGAAGAGATAGATGCCGAGGCAGGCCAGCGCGAGTGCCGCCAGGATGAAGCGCCGGTCAGTCACGGCGGGGCTCCTTGCGGGCCGGATGGCGGCGCTCCGTGCCGTAGGGGGAAGCGCCGCCGTCGAAGTAGGCGCGCACGCGCGCCGGCGTCCGGGCGTCGGCGAGGAGGGTCGCGGTCTGCATCACGTGGTTGCCGTGGAAGTCATGGCAGCCGAGGCAGGTCACCCAGCGGTCCGCGGCAATGAGTTGCTCGTGGGAAACGTCGACCGGATCGCGCCGCAGGCGCGTATCCTCATGGCAATTGGTGCAGTAGCCGGTTTCGGCGAGCGTGATGCGCACGCCGCGGTGCTCGCGGTGGCAGGATTCGCAGCGCTGCGGCGCCAGTGCGGCACGCGCCTTGGCGAAGCGCGGCTCGAGGAAGCGGTACACGGGATGACGATCGTCCGGACGCTCGTGGCAGGCGAGGCAGGTCTCGTTGGTAACGTCCTCACGGCCGAAGTCGGCGCTCGTACGCCGCCAGCCCGCGAGATGGCGCAGGTTGGCCTGCAGTTGCTGGCGCAGCGTGCCGGGTGCCGGCCGGTGGCAGACCTCGCAGGTGAGCGCTTCGTGGCCGCTGTTCATCGGGCCGCGCGCCAGCCAGGCTTCGCGGACTGGCAGCAGCAGCGCGACCAGCGCGAGCGTGCCGGCCACGGCACCGACCGCGTAACCCAGGTTCTGTCGCCGGCGCAGCCGGCCAGCGCCCACCCGCATTGCCCTGACCTCTCGGCAAAGGGATGGTACCGATCATGCATATCGCGCTGACCGGGGCAACCGGATTTCTCGGGTCGGCGCTCATCGCGCGGCTGCGCGGACGGGGCGACCAGCTGAGCGCATTCGCCCGGGATCCCGCCGCAGCCAGCCGCCGCCTCGGCGCCGA